>JBFJZC010000306.1:0-3565 GCA_041622295.1 Porticoccaceae bacterium | reverse complement strand
GTTTCGCCGCCCGACAAGCTCTGTACGGGGTAGTCGAGCAGTCGTGGTATGCCTGTTCGGGCCAATGCCGCTCGGCAAAGCGACGAATCAGGCTCTGCAAATTGCAAAAAACGACCGACCGTCATCGGCAGCGTCGGCTCTATGATGAGCTTTTGCGGCATGTAGCCAATGCGCAGCGTTGGTGACCGCGTTATCGCGCCCGAATCCGCAGTCAACAGGCCCAAAACAACCTTAACTAATGTTGTTTTACCGGCTCCATTGGGGCCGATCAGCGTAATAATGCGGTTGCTGGAGATGCTTAGACTGATATTCGCCAGCACCGTGTTGTCAGCAAATTGTTTTGAAACATCGTCGAGCTTGATCAGTACCCCGTCATCCATTAGCTGGCGCCCCGACACAGCGGACACAGGCCCGTCACCTCAACAGCCTGCGACTCGATTTCAAAACCAGCTCGATTCGCAGTGGCGACTATCGCGCTATTTACAGTTTCGACACTGCATTCCGCGGTGCTACCGCATAAACGGCAAACCAGGAACACATCGCTGTGGGGGCTGCCCGGAAAAGGGCAGCCGATGAAGGCATTTAATGTAGCAATACGATGGATCAACCCTAGCCCAAGCAGAAAATCAAGCGCCCGATAAACAGTGGGCGGCAACATCCGCTTGCCGCTCTCCTCAGACAGCTGGTCGATTAATTTATAGGCTCCCAATGGTCTGTGACTTTGCCATATCATGCACAACACCGCCTCGCGAATCGGCGTCAAACGCACCTTTTCTCGAACGCACAGATTACGGGCTTGCTGCAGCGCAGCATTTTGACAACGCAGATGATCATGTTGTTGATAGGCCACCCTGGAATTAGTAATCAATTCTCAGCTCCAGCTCTTTATTGTTATAGTATCGCATACTCGGTTCTCGCGTTGATTATCATAGCGTATCTGGGTGTGGAAATTACTTGCAGTGTAATATTGGAGCCAGCACCCCAATAAATGCAATGTTATATTATAACATAAACTAGAGTTTACATGAGATACCTTACGTTCCTTCTAATATTGCTTTCGTCGACCACATGGAGCAAACCCCTGATCGTGACGTCTATACACCCCCTGACGATGATAGTCACAGCCATCGTCGGTGACGAAGCGGAGGTCCGCCAGCTACTACCCAACTCAGCAGAACCACACCATTACGCACTGCGTATATCCGACCAGGCACTCCTGAACCAGGCTAACCTGATCGTGTGGACGGGGCCGGAACTGGAGACATTCCTAACGCGCACCATTGCTAACCAGGATCCTGAAAAAGTTATCACCGCTACCTCACTAGCCGATATTGACGGCGCAAAGCTAACCGCGAGCAACGACCCGCATGTTTGGCTGAACCCCCACAACGGCATTGTCATCGCCACCGAAACAGGCAACTGGATTGCCGCTCATCATCCAGCACTACGTGAAAGCATACTGGCGCGCCAACAACAGTTCAGAGCGGCCGTAATCACCGCCTCAGACCGCATAAGCAAACAGTTACACCCTCATAGCAAAGCTAAGATACTCGTCGACCACGACGGTTTTGGTCACTTCTTCAGCGCTTTCAATATCCGCCAGGCCGGTGCGCTAAAAAGCCCTTCCGGACTTAGCCTCAGCGCCGGCAAGCTCCATAATTTACTGGCCGAAGGAGAGTTCGACTGCATCGCTACTGAGCCCCGCTCCACCCACAGCCGAGTAAACAACATCGCCTCTGCAATCGATACGCCGACTGTTACCATCGATTCCCACGGCGCCGACATCCCGGCCTCCGCCACCGCATATACTGAATTGCTTGAAAAAATCGCCACGGCGCTGGCAAGCTGCCTGTCACCACAAAGATAAACAACCACCACAAAGGTAGCTAAGACCTCAACCTTGAGAACGAGGGCAGGGCAACCACTCCGACAGCCAGCAAACAGATACACGCCCCATGACACCTTCACCTGGCACCACCGGGAGCACCACAGCCCCGACGCTGTCCTGCGGACATGAGCGGCACTCGTCGTACAGCATGTGTCGCAACGACCAGGTCGAGGCTTATCGCGAGCCTCGCGCTCCCATTTCAGGTTATATCGTATGTTTATAGCGACGACTCATCGCGTCAGTTGCAAATCCAGCGCACGGAACTAGAATGAAACGCGTTATACAATCTCTGCGGATGGTTATGTTACGCACTTTCGTGTTGACGGCTTTGATCGTTGCCCTGCCCATGTACGGACTGGCGGCGGTTATGCTGCCCGAGCAATGCCCCGACGGTCGGCGCGACATGCGTATGGCTTCGTCACAACCAGCCGCCACGCCATGCGACGATGGCCACGCAGACACCAATGACCATGACCGGGCAAATGACAAAGACCATTTTTGCAAGAACGGCCAGGAATGCCAAAGTCGAGTCATGTCGGAAACAACCATTTCTGTAGCACCTCAGACCTCTGCCGTCGCAACAAAAACGCTCGACCAGCGCCACCGTGAGGATCTGCCTCGCGGCACCCTAAGCACGGCCTGGCGCCCCCCCCGCTCCGTTTAAATACAGTGACCTACCGCGCGCCCACCAAGATACGGGTGGGCGCTCCCGTGCACCGTACGAAAACGGAGTTTTCCATGAACCGTAAACTCACACTCTTGATGCTGTGGATACTATCCATAGCGCTTAACCCATCAACACAAGCGGGTGCACTGGATCCGGGTTCCCCGCCTGGAAGCAGCCTGACATTTTCTGCCGCATTACGGCTGGCTGAGCAAAACACCCCCATTCTCCAGGCGCGGGCAATGGCGGTAAAAGCGGCAGATTTTGCGCTTCAGCCCGCTGCCGAGCTTCCCGATCCCCAGCTTGTTCTTGGCCTCAACAATGTCCCGGCCACCGGACCCGACCGCGGCCACCTTGGCCAGGACTTCATGACAATGCAGCGCATCGGCATCATGCAAAACGTGCCAAATCGATCCAAACGCAAGGCTCGCGTTGCGCTGGCAAAAGCTCAGGTCGTTGAAGCAGAAGCAGAATTGACGATTGAGCGAGCCAGGGTGCTCCACGATACGGCCGAAGCCTGGCTAGATTGCTACTTTCTGGAACACCGGCTTCCGCTGTTTGACGAACTGGAACAGGATCTAGGATTACTTACGAAGGTGAGTCTGGCGCAGCTCACGGCCAACACCGGTGGCGCCCTGGCGGCGCTTGATCCAGTCAAACGATCTGCCGAGCTGGCTGATCTTAGGGACGAGACCCATCAGAAGCTAGCTGCTGCGCGCGCACGTCTGCAGAGCCTGATCGGCGACGATACCGCTATGCCACTGGGCGGCACCGCTCCCGCCCTGACCATCGACCCATCACAGCTACGTGAGCACTTGCACCGTCATCCGACGTTAGCGCTTTACGATCCATTGACCGGCCTGGCGGAAGCCCGCCTCCAAACCGCTGAAGCCGACCGGCAAGCAGATTGGTCCATTGGCGTTGATTATCAGCACCGGGAAGCGCCCTTCGACGACATGGTCTCCCTGGAGCTGCGCTTCGATCTGCCGGTATTTCCCGCTACTCGACAGAAC
>JBFJZC010000305.1:0-3574 GCA_041622295.1 Porticoccaceae bacterium | reverse complement strand
GAGTTTTAAATGCCGCGATATGTTGTCGCCCTGCTCAGCGAAATCCTTAAGCCCCCCGCCGACTGAAAACATACGTCCCTTGCCGGTAAGCACAACCGCACCGATGGCCGGGTCTTCGTCGCAGGCAATGGCTTTTTCGAGCAACTCCTGAACCATGCCATGGACCACTGGATTGCCTTCATCCGGTCGGTTAAACGTAATTACGCCAACACCGTCGATAACTTCCAGGCTCATGTGTGTGTCTGTCATGTTCGTTCATCCCCGATCGGTCAATGGTAAATATGATATCGAGCAATTGCTCTTCAAAGAAACGCCTTGTTCTGTTCACTGAAGATTATATCTGTCACGAAAGCTACCTCGCTGGCAAAAGCCGCATCGCTGACAAAGGAAGCTAACCCCAGTCTCTTTTGGATACGTCCCAGTATCTTGCCGCATAAATAAACGGTGTATCTATAATTGCGATTAACACCTTAAACACGTATTTGGCCATGGCAAGCTCGACCGCGGTGGCCAGATCAACAATACCCCACCATACCACCAGACAGTAAATCGACGTATCTATAAGCTGTGAAAGCATGGTCGACAGATTGTTGCGCAGCCACAGATGCCGACCTTCGGTTTTGGTCTTGATAACATGAAATATCCATACATCAAAACTCTGACTGATCAAATATGCGAACAGTGAGCCGAGCACAAAGCGGGGCGTGAAATCGAACAACGTGGTCATCGACTGATGAATTTTATTGGCAAACTCGACCGTTTTTATCTCAGTTGATGGCGCGAATTTCAGACTCAGCGAGATCATCACGATAATAATCAAACTGACCGCGAAGCCAATCAGCACAGCGCGGTTAGCCTCTCGTCTGCCGTAGCGCTCGCTCAATAGATCAGTGGCAAAATAAATACCCGAATAAAGGATGACCCCGACACTCGTCTGCATGCCCAGTACCTGGGTAAGCTTGGGGCCCTGCAAGTTAGCGAGCAATAAACTCAGCACCACACTGGCATAAAGCCCCTGCTTGCCGAAAATACGAAAGAGTAATATCGCCGCACCCAAATCCACACAAACCGTGAATAACCACAGGGTCGTGTGCTGGTCAACCGCCACTTGAGTTAATCCCCTTACTCGTCACTAAAGAAATTCCTGCAGTTCCACTTGTGGACAGCGGATAGCAAATGGCCCGCCCGTAAGGGGCAGGCCATCAGTTATCCAACGAACGCTATACGACGTCAGTTAGTCAGATGATAAAGTTCCGCAACATTGTCGTGTAGCAACATGTCCTGCTGCGCCTGCGGCAGGGGCGCAACATACTTCTGTAGCAGCTCCTGCGACCAGGGCCAGGTGGAATCACTGTGTGGGAAATCGTTCGCCCACATGATGCGCCGAGGATTCATGGACTCGAGCATGGTAAAAGCCACAATATCGTCCTGAAAGGTCAGGTAGATATTCTCCAGAAAATATTCACTGGGCATTTTATCCAGTTCGGCGCCACGCAGACGGAAACGGTGGCGGTTGTAGGTGTGATCCAGGCGATAGACGAAATGCGGCACCCAGCCCGCGTCAGCCTCAACACAGACGATCTTCAGTTTAGGATTGCGCATGAACACGCCGGAATTGACGAACATGCTCATAATGTCCTGATTGGCGCGAATAATCGCATACCCTGAATTGATACTGGTGCCGCGAAACTGCATCGACTTCATTTCGCCGGAGGTCAGTATGTGGAAGCTGAGAGGTAACTCCAGATCGATGGCTGCCTGCCAAAAACTGTCAAACATCTCGTGATCATAATCGACATCGGAAATAGCCGGCATGCCAGGTAACATAACCCCCTTGAGGCCAAGGGCCTTGATTTTGCGCAGATCCTCAATGGCTTCATCAATACTGCGCACGGGTGTCTGGCCGAGGCCAACCAGCCGCTGGGGCGCATGATCACTAAATTCCGCCATCCACAAATTGTAGGCGTCCATACAGGCTTTTTTATAATCGTGATCAGCCAGATTGCATATCTCCATGCCCACTGAGGGATAAATCACCTCTGCGGCAATGCCATCCCTGTCCTGGTCGAGGAGACGCGCGGCGGGATCCCAGCCACCTTTATGTAATTTTTCGAACTTCGCGCCCTTCGTGGATAACTCCTGAGGGGGTATACCAGCGGCCGAAATCAGGCTGAGCGGGATCGCCTTCTTGATACCCTTTATTTCGAATATATCGCCACGCACCGGGTCGTGAACAACACGAGGGGCAACATCCAGGTATTTTTTGTCAATACGGTCAACGAAAGTTCCAGGGGGTTCGCAGACATGGGAATCTGACGAGATAATTGGTTTGAACATTAGTTACTCCTCAATATTATCGCGCTAAATGTAAAGTTTAAGGCCAGGGGATGGAATACAGCTTAGCCGACAGTCTCATCTGGCGCTAGCTTAAGCGCTTGCTGCGCCACAGGCAGACAGTGGGTCATTAATTGCTCAGAGGCTTTCTCTGGTCTGCACCTAGCTTGCCGATATTCAATAAAAGATAAATGGCAAACGCCGGATTACCCAGCAAATTGGCCGCAACAAACCACAGGGCTGCCGTCTTTAGCGAGCCATCGATCCCATAGACCAGAACGGCAAACAATAAAAACCCAAACAGCAAATCCGAAGTAATCTGAAATGCCCAGGTCTCCCGCTGACTAAATATCTCCAGAAACGTCGTCAACGTCGGATCAGCAAGAATAACGGGGACAGTAAGCAGCAGATGTAAGGTTAAGCCAAGCATTACAATTATCTTTGCAGTTTTCATAGTCTAATTCTCTCAGCCAGTGGCTTATTGGTGTCACCTGTTTTCGGCGCGACTGATCGGCGCGACCTATTTATTGGTGCGGCCTATTTATTGGTGCGGCCTATTCTGGCAACAGCCCGGCGTTTATTCAACGCGATAATGCTGATTTATGATCCCCATCGACCACCAGCACAGACTTCCTGGTTCTTAAAAGAAGAGACCTGTATCCCGTCGCGGGGGCCATGCCAGAGTCGAATCGGTGGCGCAAAACCACGGTGCCAGGGGGCAAAAAATGGGGCTTGGCTGCACGGCAAATAGCTGTAGAATGATTTCTGGCGTCGTCAAAGGCGCACTCACAATCACTCATCCATAGATACAGGACGTAACGCGGCTAACGTAAATTACATTGAGGCACGCATCATGAGCAATGCAACGTCAATTAAACCTCTTACGCTTTCTGGCATTAACACCCGTGATATCAAATGGACGCATTTCGAAGCGGACCCCAAGTTCGACTACCCTATTGACTACCAGATAGGCATCCTCGGTACCGCGCCCGACGGAAGTTCTGTTGATTTTCTCGGCAAATGGGCACCTAACTCGTACTGTCACTACCATCGACACCTTGGCGACACCACCTCACTGATACTGGAAGGCGAGCACCATACCGTTGAAATGACAGACGGTGGAGAAGTCCACAAAATACGTCAACCTGGCGACTACGCGCGCAAACCCGGTGGCGATTTGCACATGGAATATGCAGGTCCGGAGGGTTCCCTGGTATTTTTCAGTATGCAAGTCGTGGAT
>JBFJZC010000304.1:0-3601 GCA_041622295.1 Porticoccaceae bacterium | reverse complement strand
TCCCACGAAATCTGGGCATCCATGTGGGTGTGACCGTCGATAAAACCGGGGGAGACTATCTGCCCCGTGGCGTCGATGGTTTCCCTGGCCTCGCCATTAACAACGCCGATCGTTTTAATCTTGCCATCGACAATGCCAATATCGGCCTGGAAGCGGGGCGCGCCAGTGCCGTCTATTACCGTGCCATTTTTGATCACAATGTCGTACGTCATGTCATATTCTCCTCAAGTTGTTCTTCAATCTTTTCTAGCCTGAAAGTTGCTAACTTTAGTTAATCGCGACACATCTTAATGGCAACACAGCCCTGACCTAAATTCAGTAGGTCACCTGGATTATTCCGCTGGTTTGACCAAATGCTGACCAATGCGCTGCTAATCACTACCCTGCTAACCAATACCTTGCTATCCAATGACGTTATCGATAAACGACGACTAAGTAGATGACTGATAAAGCTGCGGATGCTATCACCAGCGCCCTTCCAGAAAGCCGCGCAGAAAGCCAAATAGAAGGCCAGGGAAAATTACTATGCCAAGAAGCATAAACTACGCATTCGCCGTTTACCACGGCAAATCACCCCCGTGGCAAAGGAAAAACTTCCTGATTGCCAACGTTGATCTGTCGCCGCGGCTTTCAGGTGATCACAACGTCAATCAAGAAAGGAATATAGGCCTGTGCTTTTTATGCCTGGTTTTTCTTTTATATACACTGGTTCCCGTTACCGCCCGTAGCAATAGAAGTATCACTGTGACCGCCAGGGTAGCGCTGACTATTTCTCGGCCGGTCTCTAACGTGACCCATATGCGTAAACAACTTGCTCCGAATTCACCACCGGTTGTGCATTGCCCGCAAGCAATATAAGGCTTGCCAGGTGCCAACAGGCGGGCAACAAAAAAGGCAGCCCCATCATAGAGCTGCCTTCTGTGCTAACTGGTGACCGGGTGAGACCACGGCATACCGAACAAACTAACTCGCCTGGGCAGTCGCCTGACTGGTTTTAGCCAGCGGTCCCCGCAGCAATTTGCCAGGATAGACGCCAGTGTGCTCGCCATCACGCATCAGTACTTCACCGTTAACGATAGAGAAGGCAATACCTTCAGCTTTTTGTACCAGCCGTTTCGCGCCTGCCGGCAGATCAGTTCTTACTTCCGGCATGAGCGGTGCGACCCGGTCAGCGTCAAACACAATGATGTCCGCAGCCATGCCTTCTTTCAGCAAACCGCGATCGTCAAAACCCCAGGCCTCTGCCGGTTCCGATGTCAGCATATGCACCGCTTCTTCCAGCGTAAACGCGCCTTTTTCACGCACCCAGTGAGACAACACATGCGTCTGCAACGATGAGTCCATAATTTGCGATACGTGCGCACCAGAGTCGGAGAACGTCACCACCGAACGCGGATGCTTCATCATTTCCAGCACATGATCCTGGTCTTCGTTAATCAGTGGCTGGCGGAAAAATGCCTTCATGTTATTTTCCAAAGCCACATCAATCATGGCATCGACGGGGTCAACACCTCGCTCTTTAGCCACTTCCGCAATCGATTTATTCGGACCTGCGACAGTATCCATTACAAAGACATTGTCATAGTCCATGCGACGAATTTCAGGTCCAGCGGCCTTTGTTTTATTAGGGTTATCGCCATTGGCCGCAGCTACCAGTTTGGCGCGCATCTCCGGATCGCGCAGCGCCGCCTCCTGTTCCGCCAGCGGCTTTTGACGCATTTCTTTCCACACCGGATATCCATCAAACGGCATGCGTGTTTCAAACGACATCAACACGGTGAGCGCCCGGCTGTGCACCTGAGCGAACATTTTGCCACCGGCCTGGGCGGTTTCTTCCAACAAGTCCATATAAGGAGGCCATATTTCTGGCGCACGTTTGGTGCTAAACATGCCCCAGGTCACCGGGCGGCCGGACTCAACAGCAAGGTCGCGCAAACGCTCGTGGTATTCCCGCTGGGCTTTCGGATCGCGACCGACTTCTTCGCTGGCAATCTCAAAAATACCGGCGCCTAGCTCACCCATCACGCCGACCAGCTCTTTGACTTCATCCCAACTCGCCAGACGGCTGGCAACGGGGTCGCCATTCGGGGTCTGGTGGTTACGCGTGCGGGAGGTGGTAAAACCCATGGCCCCCGCGCGAATTGAATCGGCCAGTTCTTTTTTCATCGCGGCCATATCTTCGGCATTCGCTTCCTCACTGAATGCCCGTTCACCCATAGCATAAGTGCGCAAGGCCGAGTGCCCCACATAGCCACTGTAGTTAATACCCTTTGGCAGACGTTCTACTGAATCCAGGTACTCAGGGTAGGTCTCCCAGGTCCAGTCAATACCGGCTTCCATGGCCTCGCCAGAAATATCCTCTGCGCGCTCCAGGTTACGCACCACCAGGTGTTTGTCTTTCGACGCACAGGGTGCCAGCGTAAAACCACAGTTGCCCATCACCACGGTGGTTATGCCATGCCACACCGAGCAGGTACCCAGCGGATCCCACGAAATCTGGGCATCCATGTGAGTGTGACCGTCGATAAAACCGGGGGAGACTATCTGTCCTGTGGCGTCGATGGTTTCCCTGGCCTCGCCATTAACAACGCCGATCGTTTTAATCTTGCCATCGACAATGCCAATATCGGCCTGGAAGCGGGGCGCGCCAGTGCCGTCTATTACCGGGCCATGTTTGTTCACAATGTCGTACGTCATGTCATATTCTCCTGATGCAACTCACACACCTTAATTAAGCAGTTTCGTAATCTCGTTCAAGTTCAGGGCTGTAAATAAAAAATCAGCTAGTGTCGTGTCTCACCAACAGTTGCCACTGCCGTTCAGTTGCCACTACCGTTGTAGTGGCCCGAAATGAGGAGCCCAAAAATGTGATATCGGTCTAAGCATAAACCACACTTTTACTGATTTCTATGTCTAATTTTCGTGCGTTGCAAATGATTTACGTCAATCGTCCGCAAAATAAATTACAGAATCCTGTACTGAACCCGCGTTCTGGATCCACATATACCGTCGCTCTTACGTACAAAAAACCTACAGATTTTCGGTCTATAAAATCCAGCTGATATACCCGTTATACACCGCGACCGCCAGATCTTAATCAGATATTAAAATGCTTTCCGCACGCCCAGCATAAATTGGTATTAATCCACCCCGACAGGAAATCCAAACGTCCAAATCAACTGGCAGCAAAGCTGGCCAATTGTGCCGAGCATTGCTGTATCAGTCAGTTTCCTCTTCTGCCAACCCGCTAACCAGTCAATCCGGCAATCGATCAGGCCTCATTCGTCATCACCACCGTGCCGCTGGCGCCGAACATACCACCGACGCCGTGACAGACGGAAATTTTTGCGCCGTCCACCTGAGCCGGTGCAATACCCCGCATTTGCCGCACACTTTCCTGGAGCGCGTACATGCCATACATACCCGAATGCATGTAACTCAAACCGCCGCCGTTGGTATTCATGGGCAATGCGCCACCGGGCGCTGTATTACGTTCCCAGATAAACTGCCCCGCCTCACCAGGTTTAACGAAACCAAGGTCTTCAAGCCCGTAAATCGGCAAATGCGCGAAAGCATCGTAAATCATCAAATGATCGACATC
>JBFJZC010000303.1:0-3624 GCA_041622295.1 Porticoccaceae bacterium | reverse complement strand
TCTGGCAAATCTTCTGCGACCCGTAACCACAAGGTATTAGAGTCATAGTCAACTAGAAACAGGGACGCCCGCTCAACCTTGAGTAACCGACCCAATTTGTGGGTAAAAGCAAACAGGCCCTGTTCGAGCATGCTTTGAAATGCGTTGTCCCGGGCCAACGCCGTGGCCTCCAGAAAACGTGTCGATTCATCGGCAATGTCCTGCAACATATCGCGAAAGTGCGCTTCATCAAGGCCGTCGACAATTTCAGCAAGGGGCTGTTTCTGGCGGTTGTCCGCCAGCGTTTGCATCATATGCTGGTTGTTGGCGATCACCGCATCGGTAAAGGTCGACAGCTTGCCATCCTCAAGGTGAACAATCCGGTCAGCAATATCGAGAATCCGGTTGTCGTGAGTGACCAGCAAGATAGTGGTGCCCTGCTCTTTTGCCAGAGCCTTCATATGATCGACGACTTCGCGTCCAGACTGCTTGTCCAGCGAAGCGGTGGGTTCATCTGCTAACAGCATGGCAGGTTCGGCGGCAAGTGCACGAGCAATGGCAACGCGCTGGCGCTGCCCGCCGGATAGTTGTTCCGCCTTGTATTGCAAACGCTCACCCAGGCCAACTATTTCAAGCATCTCTACGGCTCGCCGGCGTAACGCGGCACCTTTGTAACGACCGGTAACACGTATCCCTAATTCAACGTTTTCAACAGCGCTCAGCGCGGCGACCAGGTTGTGCTGCTGGAAAATAAAACCGATTTGTCCCCGTACTTTTTCCAGCGTTGAGGCTTTTGCGCCGTTGAGCTCCTGACCCAGCACGCGCACACTGCCCTCCTGGGTTGACCGTAAGGCGCCAACCAGGGTTAGCAGCGTAGTTTTACCAGAACCTGACGGCCCGGTAACAATAACGATCTCACCCTGGGGTATCTCGGTACTGACATCGAACAGAATTTGCTTGCATAGCGAGCCCTTGCCAAACGTATGGTTGAGACCGCTGACCAGAATAGGCGACGAATTAGCCATCAAAACACCTCTGCCGGATCGAGACGACGCACCTTGCGCAGCGCCAGCAAGGCGGAGATGGCACACATGGTTAGCGTCATAACAAATACCGTTGCGGCTCTGTCGAAGGTGATATACAGCGGCAAATGCGTGGCACCTGCGGCCTTGGCGTAAAGCCAGTACACCAGTGCCATACCCGGTATATAACCCAGTATGCCCAGCGCGGCAGCCTGCTGGATGACAATGCCAGAAACAAACCGATTGGAGTAGCCCAGCGCCCGCAAAGTGCCGTATTCATTGAGATGTTCCGACACATCGGCAAACAGAATCTGATAAACAATGATGGCGCCAACCACGAAGCCCATGACCGCGCCAAAGGCAAAAATATAGCCAATGGGCGTGGCCGAGTTCCAGTAGGTGACCTCACGTTGGATAAACTCTGCTTTGGTCATCACCAGTACATCTTTGGGCAAATAGGCTCGGAGACGGTCTTTTACAACGACCGGGTCAGCGCCTTCCACCAGGCTAATCAGTCCAAGATGTATATCATCCCGCGAGCGGTCCGGGAATAATCGGAGCCAGTTGTCGGTGCTGGTGATAATGCTGCCGTCAATGCCAAAGGAGGTGCCCATTTTGAACAAACCGACGACGTCAATTTCCCTGTCATTCACCTCAGTGGTCAATATTTTTCGGTCGGCCATCTCATTCGCAACAGGGCCGAACTCCGGTCGCGACGCCGCATCAAACAGAACCACGTCCTGTTGGCGCAACAGTTTTCTGTTTTCCTCAAAACCCTCCGTATCAAGCAGACTATCTTCCGGATTAACACCTATGGCATTAATGCCCCGCCGGTTGTTGTTCCAGGGGTTTTTCCACACTGCCGGAAAAATATAAACCGGACTAACGTCAATGACGTCCTCATCACCAAGAGTCTGGTAGAGACGGCGAATGGAAAAAGGCTGAGGTCGCACAATAAAAATACTATCCGTACTAAACAATGCGATATCGTAATGAAAGCGTTCGTGAAAACGCACCGCGCTTTCGAACAACGCCGATCGAAAACCCAGTTGCATCATGATCAGTAATACAGCAAAGCCAATACCAGCGAGGGCAACAAATAATCGCAGCGGACGATGGCGAAGTTGCTGCAAGCCTATGGGGATTCTCATAACACCGTTGCCCTGGAGAAAATCACGGACTAATAACGATATCGACCTGGAGATTGGTCAGTGCCGCAGCAGGCCCAGAGTCATCGAGAGGAATTTCAACCTCAACAATTCGCGCATCCTTTCTCGCTGCCGGGTCAGTGTCAATTTCGTCCTGCTTCTGAATTTTTAGCCTGATAACTTCCACGGTGCCAGTCAGTGGGCTGTCCAAAGCATCACTGGTAATTTGCGCTTTCTGGCCAACACGTAAACGCCTGACGTCGGTTTCATACACCTCGGCAATCGCATACATCCGCTCAACCATACCCAATTCGAGAATGCCCGCCTGCTTCACAAGCTCACCTGGGCGAGTGAGTATGTCGAGAACTCGACCAGCCACCGGCGCGCGAATATAGGACCGCGCCAGTTGCGCCTGATGCCGTGCCACGCGGGCACCGGCGACCCCAATATTGGCTTCTGCGGCCGTCGCTTCACTGCGCTTAGCAATACATGCAGCCGCGCGCGCCTCGGCATCGCCCTGCGCGGCATCGGCCACCTCCTGTGCCGCCAATCCCTTTTTCAGCAAATCCGCTCGGCGGTGAGCTTCCTGCCTGGCGACACCAGCCCGTACACAGGCCTCCTCTGCCAGGCTGTGTGCAGACTGGGCCTGGCGTTTGCTCAACTCCAGCTCCGCTTCCACTTCTTTCACCGTAGCTTCCATGACGGCAGCGGTGTCAATAACCGCGAGTAGTTGCCCCTCGGCGACATCATCACCCTCGTCAACGAGCAGCTGAGTGAGCACGGCACCCGAGGTAGATTGTGGTGTCGATGGCGCAGCGATACGTATTATTCCGTGTTTTGGCTCAAGTCTGCCGAGAGCAGATACAGCAGCAACCTTTTCTGGCGCCGCATTTAACAAATTATTCGGCGCGCTTTCGGCGAGCACTGCCAGGGGAATTTTTAGTGCTATTAGCCCGACCAACAGAACGACTCTTTTGGCCACATAAAAACGCAATAGTCCGGGTTTGCCCAACATGTAGAAATCACTCCCCACAGAATTTTAAAATTATTTTTTTTGCGCCATGACCTGCTGTTATACACAGTGATCAGAATTTCTTTTTGTTGTTCCCACCACCGCTCATCTGCGCCCGCCAACGGTAGCGGGACTCAAATCCCCGACGCAGAACTTGATGCCGAACATCATCTGTTTAGCAGCGCCTGGATTTTGCCGAGTAGACGCGGCATATCTACCGGCTTGGTGTCGTAATCATCACAGCCAGCGGCGATCGCTTTGTCGCGATCTCCGACCATCGCATGAGCCGTCAGGGCAATGACCGGAATATCCGCCGTCCTCGCGTTGCTTTTCAGCTCACCAGTAATTTGATGACCGTCCTTACCAGGCAAGTTTATATCCATCAAAATCAGATCAGGTAAGCGACTCGCCAACAACCCGGGCACCTGTTCACCGTCAACGGCGATCATCACCTCAAAGCCTT
>JBFJZC010000302.1:0-3634 GCA_041622295.1 Porticoccaceae bacterium | reverse complement strand
GTGCCCGGCAGGCAGCTCACGTTAAATGACCGGGTGGCGGTATGCAAGAAGCAATAGTGTTAAAGAAAGGGCGTCCAATATGAAAGCTGAAATCCATCCCGGTTATGGCAAATTAACCGCTACCTGTAGCTGTGGCAACGTGATTGAGGTGGGTTCAACATTACCCGAAACAATACACCTTGACGTTTGCTCGCAGTGCCATCCTTTCTACACAGGGAAACAAAAGAGTGTGGATGTCGGTGGTCGTATCGACCGCTTCAACAAACGCTTTGGCAATGTTGGCGGCGGTAAAAAGTAACCTGGAATACATTTTCTGAAGTTAGTTGCTTTGTAGTTACTGTGCTTTGTAGTTACTAAAGCAGCTATGTAGAACGGTAAAATGGTAATTCCAAGAAAAAATGCGCAGAGACTAGCTAGTCTCTGCGCATTTTTTGTTGCCTTGCTATTTGTAACTCCGGTATCGGCCGCGGACTGCACACCGACAGTGTCAGGGCAGACGGTCACTGTGCAGCGTGTATACGACGGCGATACGTTAGCGCTGAGTGACGGTCGCCGCGTGCGCCTGATCGGGGTGAACGCACCGGAACTGGGTCGCGGTGCTAAACGCGATGAAGCCTTCGCCCGCGCAGCCAGGCAGGCGGTCGAAGAGTTTCTTGTGGACGCAGACAATATAGAAATCTATTTTGATGCCGAAGCTCGAGACAGGCACGGACGGTATCTGGCCCACCTGTCAAAAATATCATCCACTGGTGTCACGGAGAATCTTGAACAGGTACTGTTGGCGAAAGGCCTGGCATATCACGTCGCGGTGCCGCCCAATCTGCAAATGGCCCGCTGCTTTGCTCAGGTAGAAAATGAGGCTCGACGTGCCAGGCTCGGTTTATGGGGTGCCAGTAGTTCTGCATTGCCAGATACTCGTCCCGTTAAGGAAGGTGGTTATCAACGGGTCAAGGCCAGGGTTCAGCGTGTCGCTGTAAGTAGCGGCAAGGCGTGGTGGATTAATCTTGATAACAACCTTACTGCGGTGATTTATCCAGAGTACCAGAGCCATTTTGATTCGGCTGCGGTGCGGGCATGGCCGGGCCAATGGCTAGAGGTCGAAGGCTGGATTTACAGGGCTCACTATCGTGGCAAGCCGCAATGGCGTGTCAAACTGCAGACACCCTACGCGATGACGCTTGATCCTGATAACAGGCGTGACGGCGCGCAATAAAAACCCGGCCGGATGCGTTCGCCAGTAAAATAAAGTGGCCTGCAGTTCACGTGCGACTGACGCAGTGCAATTTCTGGTTGCTACTCCGGGATTGCAATTCATGGGCTGCAACTACCGCGGTGTGTGATGCTGAAGTGCCTGAGAAAACCTGGCAAAGCGGTGCTGGTGGGTTTTTCGGCGCAGGGGCCTGTCGACTCGGGTCAGTCTGCTGAAATTATCAGCTTTACCTAAACTGCGAATTTTTCCATTAGATGTTTTTAGCGGCAATGACCCCTGTTTTTTCCAGCTCAGCAATCTGGTGATCGGTATAACCGAGCTTGTCGCGAAGAATTTCGTGGTTATATTCCCCGAGAAAACCTGCACGTAAATCCAGAGACTCCGGAAACTGGCTATAGCGCAATGGGTTGTTGGGAATTTTAAGTTGGCCGAACACCGGGTCGGACACCGTTCGTATCGTGCCGCGAGCTTTCATGTGAGGGTGGTTCATGACCTCCGGCACGGACAAGATTGGCGCGCTGGGCACTCTTTCCTGCTGGAGCAGGCGAACGGCTTCGTCGGCATCATCAACGTCGTCCAGCCAGGTTTGAATGGCTTGATCAACGGCCAGCCGATTCCGTCCTCGCGCCATGATATCGATAAAACGAGGGTCTTCAAGCATATCCTGCCGGCCCATCAGCTGTACCAGTCTTTCCCATTGGTCGCGATTGGCGATAATAAAAATGTACCGGCCGTTACAGGCGTAAATGCCCAGTGGTGATAAAAGAGGGTGATGTCGACCGCTGCGACGCAGAGCCATTTTGCCCTGGGAACCATCAAAAACCTCGACAGCCATTTCGTGATAGCTGAACAATACATCGAGCAGGGAAATATCGATGTATTGCCCGCCACCGCCACGGAGATTGTGAAATAACGCCGACACAATGGCCGCGTAAGCGTGGGTGCCAGTGGATACATCGCCAAACGTCAGATCGGCGAAAATAGGGCTGCCGTCTGGCTCGCCATTCATATCCAGCACGCCGGCGTAGGACTGTCCTATAAAATCATAACCGGGCAGATGCGCGAGCGGCCCCGTTTGGCCGAGGCAGGAAATTGAGCACATAATCAGGTCAGGGTTTATGTTGCGGAGGGTCTCCCAGTCCAGTCCGAGGCGCTTCATAACGCCAGGAGCAAAGTTCTCCACCACGACATCGACCTGTTTCACCAGCTCGTAGCAGATCTTTTTGGCTTCTGGTGCATTGAGGTCCATGCTCATATTCTTCTTGCCGATATTGTGCTGGACAAAGCAGCCACTGCGCCCGTCTTTATGAAACGGCAGGCCACGGACAGGGTCGCCAGTTACCGGTTCAATCTTTATCACTTCGGCGCCGTGCTCCGCCATCATCTTGGTGCAGTGGGGCCCCGCGACGATATGGGTAAAGTCGAGTACCTTGATTCCATCTAGCATCGGTGTTGGTGACATGGTTTATTCCTCTGGCGCCTGTAGACAGTTATCTCGAAACCACAAACCAGGAGCGACCCGGCACGAACCATAAACAGCAAGCCACAAACCACAAAACTTAGCTCCAGTGTCAGTTCTGTTGAGATACAACCTGAACTGAGAGAGCAACGTTTGTCCGACGATGGGTAGTGCAGCCCCCGCTAAATATTTTTAGATGCGATGATCTTGTTCGCCTCAAGGTTGGCAATTTGTTGTTCCGTATAACCCAGCCGTTCCCGCAGTATTTCGTGGTTATACTGGCCCAGGGTACCGGCCTGGAGATCTGGGGTATCCGGGAATTCAGAAAATCTCAGGGGCGTGCGGGGTATGTGAATATCTCCGAAAATTGGATCGGAGACCGTTCTCACCGTGCCGCGTTCCTTGGTGTGTGGGTGCGCTATGACTTCAGGAATGCTCAGAATCGGCGCACAGGGCACGCGCTGTTTTTGCAGCAAAGCCAGTGCCTCATCGACATTTTCGAGTGTGTCGAGCCAGGCCTCTATCGCGGCATTGATTTCATCTTTGTGTTGACCCATGGCTACCACGTCGGTAAATCGCGGGTCATTTAACATATCTTCGCGTCCCATTGCCGTCGCCAGGCCTTTCCACTGGTGGTTGACGCCCAGCAAAAAGAGGTATCGATCCTTACACTTGTAGATGCCGACCGGCGCCAGCATGCCGTGATGGGCGCCGGACCGCCTGGCCACCATTTGGCCGCCTGTAGTGTCGTATAGCTGGGCACTCAGTTCGTGATAACTGAACAGTACCTCGACCAGCGAGATATCAATATGCTGACCATTGCCATCACGCATCCGGTGCAGTAATGCGGTGACGATGGCGCCATAGGCGTGAGCACCGGTGGAGACGTCGCCAAAGGCAAAATCGCCGAATATGGGTGAGCGATCGGGTTCGCCGAGCAGATCGATAATGCCGGCGTAAGACTG
>JBFJZC010000301.1:0-3643 GCA_041622295.1 Porticoccaceae bacterium | reverse complement strand
GTGCGAATCGATCGCCTCCGTTACCCTTAACGCATGGTCATGAACATCCCTCAAATACAGCTTTGTGCCGTCCTTGATAAGCGGCGACTCACAGCGCAATACACCATTTAACAAATCCCTGATGGGCGACACCGACCGCCTGATGGATATCAGTTCACGTTTAATGCGTTGAATAAGGGCGAGCGTAGACGAGCTGGGATTGGTGAGTAAATCTTCTTCCACAGACTCAATGACTTCATCCAGCGCATCCTGAAGAGGAAAATACATGTCGACAATATTGTCCAGAATAACGTAGGCGAGATAATCCGAACCCTGACTTCGAAACTGCCCTTTGCTATTTTTCAGCTGGTGCTTTACAGGCTCGAAAATATCGTCCTGTTTTTCCTTAAAGGTAAACACAAAATTATGTAAAACGAGGATACTGACCTGCTCATAGTTGACTGACAGCACCTCTTCCTTAGAGGACAGGCTTTTCATCACCAGGTATAAATAGCCGTCGTGCTCTTCAAACTTTGGCCGCTGGTGGGTATTCAATATGTCTTCAAGAACCAGGGAATGAATATTGAAGTGTCTGCCGATCGACTCAATCAGATCAACATCGATCAAGCCCTCTATATTGACCCAGGTCATCGAATCGGTGTCGCGATAGGCGAGGATGTCCTCTACGGACTCGATGATTTTTTCTTCGAAAGCGGCGACGCTGTAATCAACAACTGTGATCCGGGTCGCCAGCTCCGGCACTTCGCCGACATGAACCAGCGAACCCGGTGGCAAACCGGCTTTTTCAGACGCACTCGTTAACGATTCCGCCATGTATATTTTCTCTAGGGACGTTGCAGATGGCTGTAAAGGTGAAGGGTAATATCCATCGCTAACGGAATAAAGACCCCGATGCACACGGCGGCCAAAACGTCTGTCGGCCAGTGTACACCAAGCACCAGACGCGAAAACGCCACCATGATTAGCCACAAAACAGCAACCGACAATGCCAACGTTCGTCTCGTTGGCCAGATCCGCGCCACACAGAGCGCCGCACTAATGGCAAAGGCTGAAAATACCAGGGCATGCCCACTGGGGAAGCTCGAGCCCCAGTACCACTCGGTTTGCCACAGCGCCGGACGATCCCGCTGCACAACCGTTTTCACAACATACACAAACACCGCACTGCTGATCACCGATGCAGCCAGCAAAAACGCCTCTGCACGCCGCCGTTTATATAACAGCCAAAATGTGGCTATAAGTGTC
Organism: Porticoccaceae bacterium; assembly: GCA_041622295.1. GTDB lineage: Bacteria > Pseudomonadota > Gammaproteobacteria > Pseudomonadales > Porticoccaceae > HB2-32-21. Next base: position 2,398 of record JBFJZC010000301.1, on the reverse strand, counting down.
ACCGGCAATATAACCCTGGACGCGCCGAATACCGTTATGAACGCAAACACCGGCGTCAGGACGGCGGGTAAACTGGCGTGAATATACTGCAACACCACCGTGTCAATGAGGCTCGACTCGGCAAAGAGGACGTCCTCACTAATTTTTACTGCGAGCACCGCCAGACCGAGCGCCCAGATAATCGCCCGACGGCGTTTTAGCAGCGGTGCCGACCATGCCGGGCGCCAGGTACGGACGTAAGTCACGATGCCCAGGCACAGACATCCAAGAATAAACAGCAGCTTTGCTGTATCGACGATCAATTCGACGTACATACAGGCTCCATTCCGCGCTCACGCAGCACTCGAAACGCATCGCCAAAACTGGCCAGCACCGGCTTCGTCAGTAACGCCCCCTTAAGCCCAGGTCTATAAAACACCGCGTGTTGGAAGCTGCGGTAAAGCAATAGTTCAATTTCGTCATACTTGAACCGGACGTACTGTCAGCTTGATCCCGGTTGTCGCCGTGTTATTTGCTAAATTGACGTCCCGAACCGCCTCACCGACCCACCGCTCAATCCATCGATCCATCGATCCATCGATCCATCGATCCATCGAAAATTCGCCAGACTATCTCGCAAAGCGGATCGTCAGCGCCGTCACGACACCCCAAACGGCGTTAAAAAACACGACAAACACGGGCGTATAGAGTCCCAGCTCAAGCCCCGCCATACCCTTGTGCGCCTGAAAAGGAAAAATCACAAAAAGCTGGACCAATGTGGGAAAACAACTGATAACTGCGCCCTTTAGCAGGGGTCGCGACTGCAATAAGGGCAGCACAAAAAGCAGGCCCCAAATACCACCCCAGACGATTCGGGGGTACAGCCACGGCGGCGTTAAAGCGGGGGCGATGGCAACACCCACCGAACGCATAACGCCAAGCTCACCGAACTGCCATAAGGCCAGGCTGTTGACCAGCCCGCCCAGACAGCCGGCCGCGAAGAAAATTAGCAGTTTGTTCATTTTGTGTTTCCGATACGGATAACTGAGCACCCCCGTTCAACGACATCATTGGCTAAACGAAGGCTTTAGTTAGATGAAGATTTTGGCCAGCAAACGACTGCGCTGAGTCGATGGCTATCCGGTCCAACCAACGCAGCATTGGCAACTCGCAGAATCTTGCCGAACCTCCCGCGCCCACAGCATTGCTCCCTGACCGCCCAGGCAAGGCCCTTTTGTACGATAGCTTTTGTGCGATAGCTTCCCTACAACTGCGCCGGAGGGAACCACACGGGAAAAACGCACAAAGGCCGTTTCTGCGACGCTCAACGCAAAAAGCCCGCCCGTGAAACACCCGCGCAGGCCAACTTCAAATTGCAGATTAAGGCGGTACTTATTAGGTGGCGCTAACTAAATCAGCACCACCTTAGAAGAACGACTACCTAAAGCGGTATTACCTTGTTGGCGCATGGCCCTTTCTGGCCCTGACCGACTTCAAACTCGACTGCCTGACCGTCTTTCAGGGTTGCGTAACCACCCCCGCTCTGAATCTCTGAATGATGAACAAAAAGATCCTTGCCGCCGTCTTCCGGAGCGATAAAACCAAACCCTTTGTCCGCATTGAACCACTTCACGGTACCCTTACTCATTACGTGTCTTCCTGTTTAAGTGAAAATTACCTTTGCCGCAGGAGTTCATCCTTTAACAAATTCTTTAATACTGTATAGATACAAGTAAAACCCCATTAGGGGCGCCCAATTAGAACACACATCGCGCGAACAGGGTCAAGCACAATTGTAGTCCAACCCGTAACCAATGCATTTGGCGGTTACCCAAGCCTGGACGAGCACGGCGCTGACAATCGCCAGATCTGATCTCAGGAAATCACCAAACCCGGCATAAGGTCTCCGTCGCGAAACTCCTCCAGTTTTTCGAAATACTTATTGGCACCCATCATGCCGCCGTAGGGTTGGTTCTGTCTGGCTCTTGGGTCATGTTTCCCCTCAAGATTATAGTAACCCGGCGTACAGCCCGAACCACCCTGAGGTCCGCGGGCTTTGGTGCCAACCACTTCGGCTGACCAGGCCTGTTCGGCTGCCTCGGTGGTATCTACCCGAGTAATATTGTTTTCCTCAAAGTACTTCACCAGATAAGCCAGGTGTTTGGCACCTTCGTCCAGACCATCGGGGTAATTGGCGGTAAACGAGGCCTGTCCGTTGCCGATCAGAAAACAATTGGGGAAGCCGTGGCTGTGGATTCCATAGTACGAGATCATTCCCTTGGCCCACTTGTCGGCGAGGCTCTGGCCGTCGACGCCCTTCAAATCGTAGCCAGCGCGGCGGGTGTAGTCGGTGCCCACCTCAAAGCCCGTGGCGAAAATAAGGCAGTCCACTTCATATTCAACCCCGTCAACGACCACG
>JBFJZC010000300.1:0-3657 GCA_041622295.1 Porticoccaceae bacterium | reverse complement strand
TATCCAGGATGGTCATCGACTGCCCTGGCTGAAGGCAGGGGTGCGCCTCAGCCTTGAAGGTTATGTTTGCTGCGGCGCCGGTGAGCGTCAGGATGGCTTCGACATCACCTTTGACGTCGTAAAAGTCGACAGGTGTATCATCGCCTGCCCAGCTCTTTTCGCCGCGACTACCGGTAATGACGCCGGCAACCATGTCCTCCTGTACCAGCGGTTCGGCGAGAATAAATCGTTGCCCTGTCTCAAATAACCGCACCCGTGATTGTTGGCGACTGGTGTTGTGCTTGAGCGCCAGCAGGAGGCCTGTAATCAACGACGTGCGCATCACCCCCATATCTGCACTAATGGGGTTGGTCAGCCGTACAGCAGGCATATCTGGCGTCACCCTGGCCTGTAATCGTTCGTCAACAAAGCTGTAGGTGATGGCTTCCAGATAGTCACGCGCACAGAGCAAACCCTTTATCCGGTTGAGCGGCGTCAGGCATTCACTGACAGGCTCTATATTCAGCGGCATTCTTACTGTGGCTACCGGCAGGTTGTTATAGCCGTAGATTCGGGCGATTTCTTCAATTAAATCTGCCTCGATAGCGACGTCAAAACGCCAGGTCGGCACGGTGCACAACCAGCCCTGGTCGTTCGTTTCTGTTACCTGAATCCCCAGCCTGCCCAGAATGCCGGTTACGCCGGCCTCACCCAGATCAATTTTTAACTGCTGGATTAGCCTGGCCCTGCGTAACAGAACGGTTGATTTGACAGGCAATTGCGCTGTGCTTTCTGTGACGCTAACAGGTCCTGCAGAGCCACCGGTAATGGCTAACAATAGCGCTGTCGCCCGCTCAATGGCACGGGCCGGTAGTTCGGGGTCGACACCACGTTCAAACCGATGCGAGGAATCGGTATGCAAGCCGTATTGCCGCGCCTTGCCAGCAAGGCAAAGGGGGCTAAAGTGAGCGCTTTCAAGAAAAATATCGGTGGTGGTAACGGCGACGCCAGAACCAGCGCCGCCCATGATCCCGGCTAACGCCAAAGGCCCGGATTGATCGGCAATAAGCAGTGAGTTGGCATCCAGCGATAATTCACTGCTATCCAATAAGGTCAGCTTTTCGCCCGCCTCCGCAAAACGCACATTGATGCTCCCCTGCAGACCAGCGAGGTCAAAAGCATGCATGGGCTGACCCAGTTCGAGCATGACGTAATTGGTGACATCAACCACGGCGTCTATGGAGCGAATACCACTGCGGCGTAATTTTTCCTGTATCCATGTCGGTGTGGGTTGTGTAATGTCTATATCGCGGATGACTCTACCGGCATACCGCGGGCAAGCGCTCTGCGCAGATAGAACGACCGGGAAGACCGCGTCAATCGTTGGCGCAACAGCTTCGCAAGGGGCAATAGAATAGGCGGTCTCGTAGAGCACGCCGACCTCTCTGGCCAAACCCAGCAAACTCAGGCAGTCTCCTCTGTTCGGTGTCAAATCGACTTCTATGATGCTGTCGTTGAGGCCCAGATAATCCCGCAGATCAACACCGACCGGGGCATCTTCGGGCAGCTCCAGTAGTCCGGCGTCGTCTTCCGACAGGCCTATTTCAGCCGACGAACACAGCATTCCTGAAGACTCGACGCCGCGCAGCTGGGCCTGACTAATATGCAGGCCCCCAGGTAAGTGAGCGCCGACTGTGGCAAGCGCGACTTTTAGGCCTGCGCGAGCATTGGGGGCGCCACAAACAATCTGCACTGATCGCGCGGTACCGCTATCGACCTCACATACCTTAAGATTTTCAGCGTCCGGATGCGCCGCCACTGTGGTGATTCGCGCGACAACAACCCCGCTGAATTCAGCGCTGGCGGGCTCGATACTGTCGACCTCGAGTCCGGCCATCGTCAGCCGCGCAATCAGGTCATCTGTATCAGCATCTATAGCCACACACTCGCGCAGCCAGGCTTCACTAAATTTCATTATTAGTTAATCTTTTACTTTAATTAAATTAAATAACATATTGATTTAAAATTGTTTTATAAATCTTATGTCGTTTTCAAAAAACATTCTCAAATCGGTAACCCCATAGCGCAGCATCGCCAGGCGCTCCACTCCCATACCAAAGGCAAAGCCGCTGTACCGTTCAGGGTCAACGTCGCAGTGAGCAAACACATTGGGGTGCACCATGCCGCATCCGCCAACCTCCAGCCACCCGGTTTGGCTACAGATCCGACAGCCTTTGCCACGGCAGTTGGCGCACTGGATATCCATTTCAGCAGATGGTTCGGTAAATGGAAAGTAAGAGGGTCGAAAGCGCACCGGCAAATCCGCTTCAAAAAACGCTTTTAGGAATTGATCTACGGTGCCCTTTAGATCAGCAAAGCTGATGTCTTCATCAACCACCAGGCCCTCCACCTGGTGAAACATCGGCGTATGCGTTAAATCAGAATCACAGCGATAAACCCGACCGGGGCATATCACCCGAATCGGTGGCGGCTGACGCTCCATAGTTCTGATCTGCACCGGTGAGGTGTGGGTCCGCAGCACGGTATTTTGATCGATATAGAAGGTGTCGTGCATAGCCCGAGCCGGATGATGAGCCGGGATATTGAGGGCTTCAAAGTTATGATAGTCATCTTCGATTTCCGGGCCCTGTTCGACCTTGTAGCCCACGGCAGTGAAAAATGCCTCAATGCGCTGCATGGTCCGAGTAATCGGATGCAGACCGCCAACAGCGTTATTGCGCCCGGGAAGACTGACGTCAATGCGCTCTTCATCCATGCGGGCACTGAGACTCGCATTGTCGAGCTCAATACGCCGGGCGTTGATGAGCGCCTGCAGATTTTCCTTGGCCTGATTGATCTCGGCCCCGGCCTTAGGGCGCTCCTGGTCAGGCAGCTTGCCAAGACTTTTCAGCAGCGCAGTGATAGCACCTTTTTTACCGAGAAATTCAACGCGGACTTTATCCAGCGCAGCAGCGGATTCGGCTGCGCTGATAGCCTGCGTAGCGGCTGCGGAAAGGGCCTCCAGGTTACTCATGTTCATTCCCTAGAAAAAAAGGAAAGAGCTCACACTCTTTCCTTAATTTAATGACCTGACGAAGCGAAACAAGCTTACGCTACAAGGTCGATGCTGGACTAACAATTAGGCCAATGCAGCTCGGGCTTGCGCTACTATTTGCGTAAAAGCAGGTTTGTCGTGAACGGCGAGATCAGCCAGCACCTTGCGATCAAGAACAATATTTGCCTTCTTCAGGCCAGCAATCAACTGGCTGTAGCTGATCCCCTCGGCTCGCGCCTGAGCATTGATCCGGGCGATCCACAGGGTTCGGAATGTACGTTTTTTAACACGTCGGTCACGATAGGCATACTGTCCTGCCTTAGTAACCGCTTGCACGGCAACACGATAAACCCGGCTCCGGGCACCATAGTAACCTTTGGCTTGCTTAAGAACTTTTTTGTGACGACGGTGTGCGGTAACACCTCTTTTTACACGGGCCATATCAATCTCCTAACAAAAAATGAATCACGAACGCAACATACGATCAACCAGTGGTTTGTCAGAAGCATTCATAATGCTTGTGCCACGTAGTTGACGTTTACGCTTGGTCGTCATTTTGGTGAGAATATGACTTTTGAAAGCCCTTTTGTGTTTATAGCCCGCTCCGGTTTTTTTAAAACGCT
>JBFJZC010000299.1:0-3696 GCA_041622295.1 Porticoccaceae bacterium | reverse complement strand
GACCTTGCAACGGGCGAGGTGCTCGACCGTCTGACCTTTAAGCGTCGAGTAGAACGCTGGCTATTTAGCGGGCTTCACAGTCTGGATTTTGCTGTGCTAATCAATAATCGACCGCTGTGGCATCTGGTAATAGTTTTCCTGTGCATTTTCGGTCTGGTTTTTTCAGTGACCTCGGTCGTGCTCGGGTGGCGACGTTTGTACAATCGTCAACGTGAAAAAGACAGGTTTAAACACCATAGGTAATTATTGCCAGCTAAAGTGTCAATGAGGTGGATCACTATCCAGGGTGCGAGGAAAGACTGACAAACAAACCGGCAACGCGAGACCGGGCGCTAATAATGAATGACGGGGTTGCGCGGGTAGTACGGGCGAGAAACGGTTTCTATAGGTGGATTAGGAGTTCCGATCCTGTGAAAAAGCCACCATGGCCAGGGTATACGGCGGTCGGATCAAGCTTTTTCAAGATCTCTACAGTGTGCTTCATTTGCCCTGGGTTGGAGTAAATGGAGGGTGACACCAGCAAACCTTTTTTCGTGCTGCCCAGCACCGTGTCGCCGCTGATCAACGTGCGTGTTGGCCGGTGGAAATAGCAGCAGCTATCCCATGAGTGCCCAGGGGTGTGGATGACCTGCCAGTCTTCGAATCCGGGCAACGAGCGGTGATTTTTCAGGCGGAAGTCGGGCTTGCCGTTGAAGCCTTCGTGAACATCGGTGCTGCCAGGCGTATAGGTGGGTAGTTTGCGCGCCCGGGCGTCCCGTTTGGGATTGGCGTACATTGTCCAGGCGCGGGGCCGCAAGCCCTCCCTGACAGTAGTGATCAGCCGAAATAAAATACCGGCCGGGTCGTTGGCCATCTTCAGCAGCGGTGATTGTGTGGCGTAAGGAATGCCCAGCTGCGCGTGGCACACTCTCGCCATATTGACAATGCCGCCACTGTGATCTGGGTCGCCGTGGGTGCAAATCACCAGCTTTACGTCGCCTGGATCGCGCTTGAGCACTTCGCGGATATAGCCCAGTACATATTTCTCGCCACGCCAGGCGACATCAACCACCAGCAAGCCATTGCTGTCTTCGACAACGTAGCTGTTGACGTGGCGACCTTTAACCTGGTGAATTTGCATGGCGCGAAGACGTACCTGTACAACACAAGGCGGCTATTCTATAGCTACGCTATTGCTGTGCAAGGTGTTTGTGCCAGACCTCGCGTGGCTGCCAACGACGGGCATCAACCACGGGTACCGGCCAGATCAGCCATCAGTTCCAGTGCCTCTTCCTGGGGGGCGCTGATGGTCAGGCCTGTGGCGCCGCAATCGGCCCAGGCTGGGTAACGCTCGCGGATTCTCGCTATGGGGCCAATCAGCGACTGTTCGTCGCAGTATTCGTCGGGCACGGTAGCGGCGGCTTCTTCCTTGTGGCCGGCGAGGTAGAGTTCCTGAATGCGCCTGGCTTCATCCGGGTAGCCTCGCATGGCCATCATGTCATTGTGAAAATTTTTGTCCTTGTGACCCATGCCACCGACGTAGAGGGCGACATTGGGTTTTATGCGCGCCAGGGCTGACTTGACATCCTGGGTAATCAACACTGGCAGCCCCGGTTGAATTTCAAAATTCCTGAAGGATTTGCCATTGCCGGCGCGGGCAAAACCGGCTTCCAGCCAGGGCCCATAAGTCTTCATGCTGCCCGGTACGAAATTCAGCGGCAACCAGCCATCCGCGAGTTCGGCGGTGAGGCGCACATTGGTTTCGGTGGCGGTGCCCAGCCAGATGGGGATATCCGGGTTCATATGCAGGATGGATTTTAGTGGCTTGCCAATACCCATCGCACCTTCACCCGTATAGGGCAGGGAAATTTCCCGACCCTGGTGGGTGACCGGCGCCTCTCGTTTAAAGGTTTTCCGCATGATGGTCACGTAATCGCGCAGCCGCCAGTAGGGTTTGCCCCAGGGCTGACCGTACCAGCCCTCGACAATTTGTGGGCCGGACATGCCGAGTCCGGCGATGGCGCGATTGCCTCCGGCCAGCGCATCGATGGTCGCCATGCCCATGGCGGCGGCAGTCGGGGTACGCGCGGCGATTTGCAAAATGCCCGCGCCGAGGCGAATGCGATCGGTACAGGCGGCGAGGTAGCCAAGGGGCGAAATGGCATCCGAGCCGTAGGCCTCGGCTGTCCATACCGAATCAAAGCCCAGTTTTTCAGCGAGCTGGACGGTTTTCACGGGCAATTTCATGTGTGCGCCCGAATAGCCGATGCTTAATCCCAGTTTCATAAGGTAACTCCCGTTTTATCCGGCTTGTTGAGCCATGACTTTATTGGTTAGTTTTGTTGGATAGTTATATTGGTCAGATTGAAACTTCAGTAGGCGGACATGCCACCGTCGGCGCTAATCACCGCGCCGTTGATCATGCGTGATTTGTCGGCGGCCAAAAACAGCGCCACTTCGGCAATGTCTTCGGGCTGGCCAATACCAAAGGGATATTTCTCCATTCTGAAAGTGGACAGTACCTGCCCCGCACCGGCCTCGAGCTCATCGAGTTTGCCACCAAAACGGTTTTTCACACGCTCGGTCAGCACGATGCCGGGGCAGATGGCATTGGCGCGAATGCCATCTTTGGCATAACTGGCGGCCAGCGAGCGGGTCAGAGCAATGATGCCGCCCTTGGCTGAGGCATAAATATGCAGGCTGGTGCCCTGCAGCGCTACTACTGAAGACATGTTGACGATGGCGCCGCCACCGGACTTGATCATAGCGGGAATGGCGTGGCGACAGCAGAGCATGGTGCCTTTCAGGTCCAGGTCGATGGTGTGTTCCCAGACACTCCAGTCCACCTCGGCTATAGGCGCATCCTGGGGAATTGAGCCGCCGGCACAGTTGTGCAGTATATGCAGCCCGCCAAACTGACTGACCGTTTGTGCGATCATGCTTTCCACACTGCTCGGGTCGGTGACATTGGTTTGGATGAATACCGCTTCGCCACCGGCCTTGTTGATTTCATTCGCGGCGCTGTTGCCAGAGTCCACGTTTAATTCGGCAATAACGACTTTCGCCCCGGACTGGGCGAGTAGTTTTGCCGTGGCTCGACCGATACCGACACCTGCCCCGCTGATTACCGCGATCTTGTTTGTCATCTCTGCCATGGTTCAACTCCCCGGTGGTATACGCGTAGCTGCGTAACCCTTGTTGTTAGTAACCGTTGTTAGTAACCGTTGTTAGTCACTGTTGTTAGTCACTGTCGCGACGAGGGTCTGCATACAGTGGTCACTAGATCAATCACAACGAATGGCCACTGTATGCAGGCGGCTTTTTAAAAACAGACTAGACTATCCGTTAAACACTGCAAACTGTTAAACACTGCAAAGGGCTAATAACAATGAAAGTAGGGGCCATATTTCCCATCACCGAAATCGGGACCGATCCCATCGCCATACGCGACTATACCCAGGCTATTGAAGACATGGGTTACGACCACCTGGTGGTGTTCGACCACGTGCTGGGTGCGGATCCCAGCAAGCACGAGTTGTGGGGTCCCTACACTCACGAGTTCCAGTTTCACGAGCCCTTTGTACTGATGGGTTATCTGGCGGCGATAACGCGTTCTATCGAGCTGGCCACCGGCATCATTATCGCGCCGCAGCGGCAAACCGCATTATTAGCCAAGCAGGCGGCGGAAGTGGATGTGCTCACCGGGGGTGGGCGCCT
>JBFJZC010000298.1:0-3715 GCA_041622295.1 Porticoccaceae bacterium | reverse complement strand
TTTCGTAAGCCCGCTGGGTTTCTATCATGCCCACCAGCTCCTCAACGACGTTAACGTTGGAGGACTCCAGGAAACCCTGCACCACCGTGCCGAGCCCATTCAGGCCAGGGTTGCCGACCTGCGGGTTGCCGCTCGCCGCTGATTCCAGAAACAGGTTTTTACCAATGGCCTGCAAGCCCGTTGGGTTAATAAAATCCGCCAACTGCAGTTGGCCCAATTGCGAGGGTGTAGCGTTGCCTGGCAGCAATGCGGACACCGTACCATCGCTGCCAATACTTAGTGACAGAGCATCCTGCGGAATGGTGATCGCGGGCTGGATAACGTAGCCGTTAGAGGTGACCACCTGGCCCTGGGAGTCCACCTGCATGGCACCATCGCGGGTGTAGGACAGCGTGCCATCCGGCAGCAGCACCTGCAAAAATCCACGTCCTTCGATGGCCACATCGAGGACGTTTTCGGTTTGCTCAATGTTGCCCTGAGTGAACAGCTTCTCTGTCGCTACCACTCGTACACCGGTGCCGAGCATCAGCCCCGACGGCAGCTCAGTATCCTGAGACGACTGGGCACCCACCTGACGTAGATTCTGATACAGAAGATCTTCAAATACTGCCCGACCGCGTTTGAAGCCAGCAGTACTGGCATTAGCCAGGTTGTTGGCAATAGTTGCCATTTTAGTCTGCTGAGCATCGAGACCGGTTTTAGATATCCACAACGCTTCGTTCATTTTATTACCCTACCTTTTTACTCTGTTCCCGAAACCTGAAACCTGAAACCTGAAAGTCAGTCAACTTTGGTGTAGACAATGTTCCGACTAGCATTTGCCGACGCGCTGCCTGCGTTCCTAATTCTGCTCCTAACTATGTTGTACATTGCAATACCCGGGCCAGCGTCACCCTAAGCTCACGACATAGTGATCAGCTGGGCCGAACTGCGATCATTTTCTTCGGCGGTTTTCATCATCTTGACCTGCATCTCATAACCTCTTGACAGCTCAATCATTCGCACCATTGCCTCAATCGTATTGACGTTGCTCGACTCCAGCGCGCCCGAGCTAATGCGTACGCTGGCATCGGGTTTTGCCGCCTCGCCGGTGGCGCTGCGCAGCATCCCGTCGGCGCCTTTAACCAGATCCGTCGAGTTGATGGATACCAGCTTTATCCGATCGACGACCGCCAGGGCGTTTGGTGTTTGCCCGATGGGCAGGATGGATATCGTACCGTCGCTGCCGATCTCGAGTTTGGCATGGGGCGGCACCGCCAGCGGCCCCGAATTGCCCAATACCGGCAAACCCGCGCCGTTGGTCAACAGGCCAAATGCGTCGATACGAAGGTCGCCGCGTCGGGTATACGCCTCACTGCCGTCGGGCGCCTGCACAGCCATCCAGCCCGGCCCGTTGATCGCAACGTCGAGTTCACGCCCCGTCGCCTGGACAGTGCCAGCATCGGTATCGACGGCCATACCCTTAACCAGGCTGAATACGCGGCTGTCATGGCCAGGGCCAATTACATAGCCAGCACCAAACTCCGCCATATCCGCTTTGAAACCGGAAGTACTGGCGTTGGCGAGATTGTGCGCATTGACGGCCTGCGCTGTATTGGCCATGTTGGCGCCACTCATGGCGACGTATAGCAAACGGTCCATAAACTATTACCCGATTCGAGTGTTAGCGAAGATTAATGACGGTTTGAGTAATGGCATCCTCGGTCTGAATAACCTGAGCATTGGCCTGGAAGTTTCTCTGCGCGACGATCATCTTGACCAGCTGCTCAGTAAGCTCCACGTTGGAGTCTTCCAGCGAACCAGACTGTATAACACCGAGGCCCGCACTGCCCGGCTCGCCAACCAACGCCGGGCCTGACGCGAATGTCTCAGCCCACGTGGTATTGCCGAGGGGTTGCAGACCCTGGGCGTTAGCAAAGTTGGCCATCACCACCTGCCCCAGCGCCAGGGCCTGGCCATTGGTGAAGTGCGCGAAAATAGTGCCGTTATTGGCCACTTCGAGACCACCCAGCTGCCCGGTGGTAAAACCGTCCTGGGCCAGCGATAAAACGCTGAAACCCGCCCCATATTGAGTACTTGGCGACAGGTCCATGGTGAAATCCTGAGCTGCGGCACCGTTCGCATTCCCTGCAGCATCAAGTGGTGCCCAGCCGGTAACGTTAATTTCGACCGGCAACGATGCTGACGCGAATCGGCCACTGGAGTCAAAGGTCAGGGTGCTGGCTCCGCCAACGGTGACGCCATCGATCAACGTGTGTGCCTCCCACTCATTAGCCGTGGCCGTCTTCACAAAATAGGTGCTCAGCAAATGCCCGTTGCCCAGGCTGTCGTAGACTGTCATGGAGGTGGTGTTGTTATACATGCTGGGCGCGGGCACGGTTGGCGGCGCGGCAAATGCATCGAAAGGCCCACCCCAGGCAACTGTGGGTGCTACAGCACCAGCATTGAGGTTGACCGACATGTTAACCAGCGCCGTGGCGGCCGGGTCGATCAAGGTCGTGTTGATCTTCAGGTCACCAATTGCGCCGGTTATCAGCCCGGCGCTGTTGGCCTGATAGCCCATTAAACGAAGCCCCTGGTTGTTGACCACAAAGCCAGTCTGATCCAGCGCAAAGTCACCGGCACGCGAGTAAACCCTGGCGCCGTTATCACTGAGGGTAAAAAAACCTGGTCCGTTAATGGCCAGATCAAGCGCGTTGTCAGTAAAGCTTATGTTGCCCTGGGTAAACTGCTGCGCGACGTCCGTGATGCGCACGCCTTTGCCGATCGCATCGCCAGCGACGCCCAGCGAACTGGTCGCATACACGTCGGCAAACTCACCCCGCGACAGTTTGAATCCGGTCGTGGAGCTATTGGCCACATTGTTGCCAATAATGCTGAGATCGGCGGTTGATGCTTTGATGCCTGATATCGCTGTATTAAATGCCATGGTCTGGTTACCCCTTTTGAATCACAGGAACTCGCGTACATCCGCGAACGAAACTACCTCACCAGTGGCGAGATTGATTTTGATATCGGCGCCACCGGTTGCCGCTGACACACTGCTCACCAATGACGCCGCGTAAGCTGGCACGGCTTCTTGGTTGCCGGCAATGATGGCGCTACTGGTGACACGATATAGACCGGGTGGAGCTCGCTCCCCCGCCTCATCCAGGCCATCCCAGACAAAGGGCAGGCGGCCTGCATCGCTCGGCCCGAGCTGAATGCTGCGCATGACCTGGCCAGCGGTATTGGTTACCTGTACTGCCACAGCCGCCCCAGCCACTGGCAGATCGACAAAGCCACTGATCTCGCCATTCTCAGCCAGGGAACTTATATTGGAATCCGCAACTACCTTTTTGCCAACCAGGCCAGCAGCCTGGAGCGTGCGGTTGGACAGCAGCGAATCAATCATCTTATTCAGAGATTCCTGAGATTTCTGAATACCGGACACCATGCCAAACTGGGCGACCTGAGAAAGAAACTCGAAGTTGTCCATCGGTTTGGTCGGGTCCTGATTTTCTAACTGGGTAACCAGCAGACGCATAAAGTCGTCCTGCCCCAGCTCATCCTTCTTTTTGGTCGACAGGCCCTGGCTAGCCGACACCGAATATTGACTTAACGCATCTGTTACTTCCATTTACCTGCCTCGCTAGCGCCCCAGACTCAGTGTCTGGATCAACAATTGTTTTGATGTGTTCATTACTTCGACGTTGTTTTGATAAGAACGGGAGGC
>JBFJZC010000297.1:0-3723 GCA_041622295.1 Porticoccaceae bacterium | reverse complement strand
TGGGGCGCGTCATTTTGCCGTAGGTCAGCGCTTCCGCATTCGATGCCGTGCCGTCCTGGTAGCGCTTCATAATGCCCTGCAGGATGGCGGCAAAACGGAAAAAACTGAAGGTCAGATAGAAGGACCAGTCGGGAATTTCCGTCAAGCCCATGCGCTTGCAGTAGCTGGCCACGTATTCTTCTTCGGTGGGAATGCCGAGGGCGTGCCGATCGACGCCGCCGAGACCGCCCAGGTTACCCAGCGCCGGGTCGGCGGGCATGCGCAGCTGCATACACTGATAGGCGATGTCGGAAAACGGATGACCCAGTGTCGACAGTTCCCAGTCCAGTACGGCCAGCACATCGGCCTTGTTGGCGGCAAAGATCATATTGTCGAGGCGGTAATCGCCATGGATCAGGCTCACCCGGCCGTCTTCTGCCGGCATGTGTTTGGGCAACCACGTCATCAGCTGCTCCATTTCCTCGATATGCTCGGTCTCGGAAGCCCGGTATTGCTTGCTCCAGCGGTTAAACTGGCGTTCGAAATAACTGCCGGGTCGACCGAAGTCGGCAAGACCGGCGGTGGTGAGGTCGACGCTGTGCAGGGCCGCCAGAACTTCATTCATCTTGTCGTACATGGGGCCGCGCAGCGCCTGGTCGACTTCGGTGAGCTGGGCGTCCCAGTAAATATTGCCGTCAACGAAATCCATGATGTAGAACATGCTGCCAATGATGTCTTCGTCCTCGCACAATACATGCATCGTCGGCACCGGTACGGGGGTGCTGGCCAGGGCTGACATAACCCGGTATTCGCGATCAACCGCATGGGCGGAGGGCAACAGCGGTCCCGGGGGTTTACGCCGCAGCACATAGCTGGCGGCATCGGTGGTCAGCTTATAGGTGGGGTTGGATTGGCCACCATCGAACTTTTCGGCGCGCAGTAGTTTGCCAAAGTCCTCAATGTGATCGGCCAAATAGGCGCCCAGTTTGTCGATGGGTAGCGTGTCCAGGTTGGTGCTCATAGCTTGCCTTCTTGTTGGTCAGGGCCGGTTTGGTAGCTGGTGGCCAGTTAGCGTGTCACGTTTTGTTGTAGGGCTGCTGCGATGCGTCGTCAGGCGTACTGTTTCACCAGCGATCGGCCCAATTGCATCATGTGCACCTGATCCGGGCCGTCAGCAAAGCGGATCTGGCGCGCATAATTGTAAGCTTCGGCCAGAAAATAATCTTCGGTCAGGCCACCAGCGCCGTGCACCTGAATGGCCCGGTCGATGACCCGGGCGGCCATTGATGGGGTGACAATTTTAATGGCGGCAATAAGGTCTCGGGCCTCCTTGGTGCCCTCTCGATCGATCTTGTCGGCGGCCATCATGGTCAGCAGGCGCGCCTGCTCGACATCGCAAAAGGATTGCGCAATGTCTTCGCGCACGGACTGGTGTTCACTGAGCTTGCGGCCAAAGGTACTACGCGTTTCGACACGTTTACACATCAGTTCCAGGGCGCGCTGGGCGCAGCCAATGAGGCGCATACAGTGGTGAATGCGACCCGGCCCCAGTCGCCCCTGGGCAATTTCAAAGCCGCGGCCCTCGCCAAGCAGCAGGTTTGATGCAGGCACGCGCACATTTTCGAATACCATTTCCGCCTCACCGAGGGGCGCGCCAACATAACCCAGCGTGGTGAGGGGGCGAATGATGGTTACGCCGGGCGTGTCTTTTGGCACCAGAATTTGCGACTGCTGGAGGTGCCGGTTGGGGTTGTCGGGGTCGGTTTTGCCCATCACGATAATTATTTTGCAGGCTTCGTGCATGATGCCGGTAATAAACCACTTGCGGCCATTGATGACGTATTCATCACCGTCCCTGACAATGGAACACTGCACATTGGTGGCGTCGGAGCTGGCGACGTCCGGCTCGGTCATGGCAAAGGATGAGCGAATTTCACCGTCCAGCAGCGGCGTCAACCACTGCTCTTTTTGCGCTTCGGAACCGTATTTGATGAACACTTCCATATTGCCGGTATCCGGCGCATTACAGTTAAAGATCTGTGGCGCCCACAGCACCCGGCCCATGATTTCGGCGAGCGGTGCATAGTCAACATTGCTGAGGCCGTCATCGCGGTCGTGGGCCGGTAAAAACAGGTTCCACAGACCAGCCGCTTTGGCTTTGGCCTTCAGGGCCTGCATCAGCGGTGGTGTCGCCCAGGGGTTGGCGGTGGTTTTTATGTATTCGTCGTACGTTTTTTCGACGGGGTAAACTTCTTCGTCCATGAATTTTTGCAGGTGATCCTGAAGAGCGACTGCTTTGGCGGAGTGTTCAAAATTCATAACTTTCTTTCCTTTCGATTAAGCAACACCGCAGCGGGTGCCAGTGAATTCTTGCTGAGTCTGGGCCATTATCCGACACCTAGACCATAGTAATAGCGTGGTGGCGGTCGGCGCGCTCCATATGCGACAGTACGTTAAACGCTCTCAGCGACATCCGTTCCGCCGCAGATAAAAATCGTGTGGTTGAGGTGTTACGAATCTGCATCATCAGCTCAATGGTGGCGTCGTCGGACAAGCCCAGGACGTGCTTCATGGCCAGTGATTTGGGCCCGCCGGATGAAACGATAAGCACCTTTTCATCCCGTTCTCCGCGACGTGCGTCGGTCAGCCCGGCGACTACTCGCTGGTTGAATTGCTCCCAGCTTTCGGTCTGCGTGCCATTTTCCTGGTCGTATTGCCTGAGCGTATCGGTCAGCTGCCCAGCGATCCAGGATTCCATCACTGTGCGTAACATGCCGAAAAACTGGCGAGCTGTTTGCGGCTCCGGGGCACTCGGGTCAAACTGTTGTTGATAAATTTTCATGACTGGGCGAAAGGTAAATTCGTTGAAGCGAGCATCAACGGTTGGTTCAAGGGCTGCTCCCATACCTTCGGCAATGCTTTGCAGGGTTTCGCGGTGACGACGCATGTCGCCCACTACCACGCGGTCGAAAGACAGCCCGCGTTCGCGGAAATGTTCGCCCAGCCAACGGGCCTGTTCCCAGCCCAGGGGGGAAAGCTTGTCGTAGTTTTTTGCGCCCAGCGAGGCCTGGCCATGGCGGACAAAATAGATTTCGCTCATATAGCACCTTGCAGTCAGGTCGGGCAGAATAGCCCAGCAGGGTGGTTTTATAAAACGCTTTTTGCTGACCGGCCCCGCCGCGTGACCGGTATATAAGTCAAGTAGAGTTTGTGGCGCCGATACCGGTCAAACCTCGCAAATCGTCGGTCGTCGGATGTGCCGACAAAATTTCCTCCAGCAGCTTAAATGCCCACAAACTACATGCTATGGTATGTGGCGAGGGGGTGTCGATATTTTGCAGCCAGGCTACCTAAACAGCTCGTGTCTCGCCGTGGGTGTTTTTCTGCTCGGGTCATGCGCGTCGCTGGTTTCTGTTGCCCAGGACGATATGATTTCAGAGGTCGACGTACTCACTGAAATTCCTGTTGTACGTATCGCCAGTCGCCTGCCGCAGCCGGCCAATCTGGCGCCAGCCAGTACCACTGTCATCGACCGACAATTGATCGAGGCCTCCGGCGCGCAAACCTGGGTTGATGTGTTTCGTCTGGTGCCAGGCTTTCAGGCGTATTCTGTTAACGATAATCGGCCTGGTATTTCCTATCATGGTTTTGGTAGCGAGTTTCCCAACCAGCTCGAGGTGATGGTCGATGGGCGCTCGGTCTATGAGCCGGTCTTTTCAACGGTTATCTGGAATACCCTCGGCA
>JBFJZC010000296.1:0-3730 GCA_041622295.1 Porticoccaceae bacterium | reverse complement strand
TCGAATACAAAAAATACCGGTGATTATTGAAGGCTACGAACCACCCCGAGATCACCGCTTGCAACGCCTCCTGGTGACGCCCGATCCTGGTGTTATTGAGGTCAATATTCATCCGGCCAATAGCTGGCGAGAGCTGGTCGACAACACTCGGATATTGTATGAAGAGGCACACCAGGCTCGCCTGGGCACTGAAAAATTCATGTTGGACGGCCGCCATACTGGTACCGGCGGCGGTAACCACATTACCATCGGCGCTGCGACACCGACGGACAGTCCGTTATTGCGCCGTCCCGATTTACTGCGCAGCCTGGTCACCTACTGGCAGCACCATCCCGCTCTGTCGTACCTGTTTTCGGGCATGTTTATTGGCCCGACCAGCCAGGCGCCGAGAGTCGATGAGGGCCGTGACGAAGCGCTCTATGAACTGGAAATCGCCTTCCAGCAAATGCCTGAAGGCATCGTCGAGCAGCCCTGGTTGATTGATCGCTTAATGCGCAACCTGCTCACGGACATTACCGGCAATACCCACAGGGCTGAATTTTGCATCGATAAAATGTACGCGCCAGGAGCGGCCAGCGGGCGGCAGGGTTTGCTGGAGTTCCGCGGTTTTGAAATGCCGCCTCACTATCAGATGGGTTTAGTACAGGCCTTGTTGCTGCGCGCGCTGGTGGCGCGCTTCTGGCGGGAGCCCTATCAGAAACCTCTGGTGCGTTGGGGTACCGCATTGCACGACAAATTTATGTTGCCTCACTATATTTGGGCGGATATGAAGGATGTTGTTAAGGATTTGCAGGATCACGGCTTCCCTTTTCAGCTGGAATGGCTTGCGCCGTTTGAGGAGTTTCGTTTTCCCCATTACGGCAGGGTGGCCATTGGCGACATCAACCTTGAATTACGCTGGGCCATTGAGCCCTGGCACGTCCTTGGTGAGGAGATCAGCAGTTTTGGTACGGCCCGCTATGTTGACTCTTCCGTTGAGCGGCTACAGGTCAGAGCGACCGGATTGACTGACGGCCGTTACGCGCTGGTCTGTAACGGCAAGCGTGTGCCGTTGTGCAGTACTGGTCAACAGGGTGAGTATGTCGGTGGAGTACGCTATAGAGCCTGGCAGCCGCCTTCAGGACTGCATCCGACCATCGGTGTGCACGCGCCTCTGGTTTTCGATCTGATTGATACCTGGAACGGTCTGTCCATCGGCGGTTGCAGGTATCACGTTAGCCACCCCGGCGGGCTTAGCTACGGTGCTTATCCGGTGAATGCTTTCGAGGCAGAAACACGTCGCGTCAGCCGTTACTGGGATTTTGGGCACACGCCCGCGCCACTGATAACGCCACCAGAATATAACGCGTTACGTAGTTTTGCCGCCGCAGATCCGCTACCTCGGCCGATGTCGCCACCGCCATTACAGCGAGATGAGGAATATCCCCATACGCTTGATTTGCGCAAGTTCTCTTGATCGCACGTCAGCCGATCGTTTCGATATAGAATGGGCGGTCCGATTGCCCTTCGTGTGACGTTAACCAATGAATGATGATTCCCGGCAGAGACCGTGGTCCTCCCTGCCACGCCAGCAACAGCAGAGCCTGCAACAAACGCAGGGCGGGCCCGCGTCTGCGTTTGGCTATATGCAGTCACCGGGTTTAACTGATGAGGTTTACGATCCCAGAGGTGAGCAGCGGGGGCATTGGCAGTATTTGCTCAATAGTCTGCAAGCGCTGGGTGTCGATGCGCTGGCCGACCGTCAGCGCAAGGCGCTGCGTATTTTGCGCGATGACGGAGCCACCTATAATCTGTCCATGGAGCCCCAGGCCCGGCGAACCTGGGGTCTTGACCCGGTTCCGCTGCTGATTGAAAGCGAGGAATGGAGCGACATTGAATCGGGTCTGGTAGAGCGTGCGGAATTATTTGATCTGGTGTTGAAGGACATTTACGGCGCTCGGCAACTCATCCGCCGCGGTGTGGTGCCCCCGGAGCTGATCTTTAGTCATACGGGCTTTCTCCGGCAGTGTCACGGTGTGGCAATGCCCGGTGAGCACCAGTTGATTTTGCACAGTGTCGATATGGTGCGCAATCGTGACGGCGCAATGTGTGTGATCAGCGATCGCACTCAGGCACCCAGCGGTGCGGGTTACGCGCTGGAAAATCGCACGGTGATGTCCAGGGTTTTTCCGAGTTTGTTTCGAGATAGCCATGTGCACCGCCTGTCGATGTTTTTTCAAACATTACGGCTGAAACTGGCCGCGCTGTCCCCAAATGATGATATGCCTAATGTTGTGGTGCTGACCCCCGGCGCTTACAGCGAAACCTATTTTGAACACACCTTATTGGCCAATTATCTGGGTTACCCTCTGGTGCAGGGCAGTGATCTCACGGTGCGCGGCGGTCACGTCTGGATGAAAGCGCTGGATGGCCTCAAGCGCGTGGATGTTATTTTACGTCGCGTCGATGATTACTATTGCGATGCCGTTGAGCTGCGCAGTGATTCTCAGCTGGGTGTGCCGGGTTTACTCGATGTGGTGCGTTCGGGTCGGGTGGTGGTTGCCAATCCGCTTGGCTCTGGCGTGCTGGAAAATAGCGCGCTGCTGAAATATTTACCCGCCATCGGCAAGTTCTTTTTGGGACGAGAGCCCCAGCTCCGGTCAGTGGGCACCTATTGGTGTGGCGATGCGAGCGATTGCCAGTATGTGTTTGATCATTTCGATGAGCTGATTATCAAATCTACGTTTCGTCGTGCTGGCGAACACAGCGTGTTTGGCGGTGAGCTCAGCGCTGATCAAAAACTCAGGTTGCTAGAACGCATTAAAGCCAGGCCACAGCGTTTTGTCGCGCAGAACTATGAGTCGCCGTCGAGCGCGCCAAGCTGGGTCGATAATGGTCTGGTTCCCAAACCGCTGGTACTGCGCAGCTTTGCAGTAGCCGATCAGTCGGCCTATACCATCATGCCCGGTGGCTTGACCCGGGTCGGCAGCAACGACGACAAAATGATTATCAGTAGTCAGTTGGCGTCGACCAGTAAAGATACGTGGATACTGGCGTCTGAACCCGAGAAGCAGGTGAGCCTGCTGAAAGACAATGTGTCCCAGGCAGGCATCGGTACAGATCGAGATATGGATCTGCCCAGTCGAGTGGCAGAAAACCTGTTCTGGATGGGGCGTTACGCTGAACGTGCCGAAGCCTTGTTACGTCTGTTAAGAACCGTGTTTATACAGGTGAACAGTATTGATCCTTTGTCGCCGGTAGCGCGGGATACTCTGCTGCGAGCGGTGACGCGGATAAGCACCAGTTATCCGGGTTTCACGGCTACCAATATTCATACCCCGTCCGACATCGAAAAAGAATTACTTGCACTTATTATTGATGAAAGCCGCCCAGGCAGCGTTGCCGCCAATTTGCAGGCTATGCTGACCAGTAGCGAAGAAGTCAAAGAAACGCTGTCCGCGGACACCCAGCGGGTGCTCAATGACCTGCGCGATTCGCTGGCGGAGCTGGCCGATACCCTGGCTCCAGGCACCCCGGCTCCCGAAGAGGCGCTTGACCCGCTGGTGACTGCCCTGTTGGCGCTGGCAGGATTGAGCCATGCCAGTATGATGCGTGGCGCGGGCTGGCGCTTTTTAGAGATGGGCCGGACGCTGGAAAAGGCATACCAGATGACCTGTCTGCTCCAGGCCACGCTGGTGGCGGAACTGGACAGTGCCGATGAAGCCACGGTGCTGGAGTCAGTATTATTAAC
>JBFJZC010000295.1:0-3733 GCA_041622295.1 Porticoccaceae bacterium | reverse complement strand
TAGGGCTGATCCATCACCTGCGGCAATTTGCCAAAGTCTTTACGAATCCGTTTTTTCTCTGTATATGAATAGGCCATTAATCTTCCCCAGCTCGTTAGCTTTTCGGATGTTCCTGAAGCGGTAACTACCGCCTCACCGCGTTACAACGGCAAAATCAGTCGCCCGGCGTAATACGTCTTTCCCACAAGCGGGAAAAGGCTGGCGAGTTAACCTCACCAGCCTTGCCTCCGGTTAACCCGGACACGCCCAGATTTGCGTTATGCAAACTTATTTCAGTTCGACAGTAGCGCCAGCTTCTTCAAGTTGCGACTTGGCTGCGGCGGCTTCATCTTTTGAAGCAGCTTCCTTGACTGTGGCAGGCGCACCATCAACCAGGTCCTTCGCTTCCTTGAGACCAAGGCCAGTTATGGCGCGAACCGCCTTGATGACGTTGACTTTCTTTTCACCAACGGAAGCCAGAACGATATCAAATTCGGTTTGTTCTTCAGCGACAGCTGCGTCTCCGGCAGCGGGCGCTGCAGCAACTGCTACGGCAGCGGCCGCAGAAACACCGAACTTTTCCTCCATAGCGGAAACAAGCCCAACAACATCCATAACACTCATTTCTGCAATTGCTTCTAAAATTTCTTCTTTCGATAGAGCCATGACTCGATCTCCTGGTTCACAATTAATTTAAAAAATCGAAACTGCCTAAGCTGCTTCTTCCTGTTTTTGATCACGAACGGCCGCGACTGCTCGAGTTACCTTGGTCGGCACTTCATTAAACGTACGCACCAACTTAACAACCGGCGCAATCATCACACTAACCAGCTGCGCCAACGCCTGATCACGGGTCGGCAGGGTGGCCAGCACATCCAGCTGATCGCTGGCGAGCATCTTACCGCTGACTGCTAAACCCTTAACGGTAAAACTGTCATTGCCTTTAGCAAAATCCTTGAACAGCCGCGCCGCCGCACCAGGATCCGCCATTGAAAACCCAAACAGGGATGGACCGACCAGCAACTCCTCAACACATTCGAAATCAGTGCCCTGAAAAGCCCGTTTTGCCAGCGAGTTCTTGACGATACGCAGATCTACGTTGGCCCCCCTGGCCAACTTGCGCAGAGCGGTTATATGCCCTACGTTGACACCACGCGCATCGGCAATTACCAGCGACAATGCATTGCCAGCAGTCTCGTTAACAGCAGCGACGATCGCCTTTTTGTCTTCGAGATTTAACGCCACATGAATATCTCCTAGATTTGACTGAAGCCTTACGACTTCCCATTCATTCCAGCTTGCAACTAACGCTGGAACCTTCTTCGGTGATCAAATCCAGTATCAAACTGCATCGGGTCACACCGTTTGCGCGGGCGGTATTTATGCCAAATTTATAACACTCAAAAATTTA
The DNA here is from genome assembly GCA_041622295.1 of Porticoccaceae bacterium. Lineage (GTDB taxonomy): Bacteria > Pseudomonadota > Gammaproteobacteria > Pseudomonadales > Porticoccaceae > HB2-32-21. The sequence goes on along the minus strand of JBFJZC010000295.1, from coordinate 2,343 downwards.
GCCATACCATTAAACCCCTTCCTCACTAACCAAAAGGGGAACCTGCGGTCTTTAACGGCCGACGCGATGACCCCATACATGCGTTCATCGCGCTGACCCCAAAAGTCATATGAAATCGTATTACATAGCCAGTGACGATTGATCGATCAACAAGCCGGGGCCCATGGTCGTCGATAAAGTGATCTTGCGCACGTAAATACCTTTAGCCGACGCAGGTTTGGCCTTGTTCAAATCTGCAAGCAAAGCCTGCACGTTCTCTTTAATAGCGACGGCCTCAAAACCTAGGCTGCCGACCCCACCGTGGATGATGCCATTCTTATCCGCCCGATACCTGACCTGACCGGCCTTGGCATTCTTCACTGCCGTGGCCACATCAGGCGTGACAGTTCCGGTCTTTGGATTGGGCATCAGTCCACGAGGCCCGAGAATCTGGCCAAGCTGGCCAACAACACGCATCGCATCGGGGCTGGCAATAACAACGCCAAAACCGAGCTCCCCACCCTTGATCTTTTCAGCCAAGTCTTCCATGCCCACAAGGTCAGCGCCAGCCGCCAGAGCCGCCTCTGCGCTCTCACCCTGAGCAAAAACCGCTACCTTGATGTCCTTACCAGAACCATGCGGCAGGGTCGTTGCACCGCGCACCACCTGGTCAGATTTTTTTGGATCAATACCCAAATTGACGGACACGTCAATTGTTTGCAAAAACTTTGTGGCGGGCAGCGATTTCAGCAGTGCAACCGCCTCATCGATGCCGTATGCCTTGCCTGGCTCTATCATTTCTCGAATAGCCTGCTGACGCTTTGTTAATTTAGTCATCACAGGCCCTCCACTTCAAGGCCGGCACTTCTTGCAGTCCCTGCAATTGTGCGCACCACTGACGCCAGGTCTGCGGCGGTCAAATCCGGCATTTTTTGAGCCGCTATTTCCTCGATCTGGGCTTTCGTCACTTTACCCACTTTTTCCGTATTGGGACGACTACTGCCTTTTTTCACGCCCGCCGCCTTCCTGAGCAACACCGACGCCGGAGGCGTTTTCATGATGAACGTAAAACTACGATCACTATAAACGGTGATGACAACAGGTATAGGCAAACCCTGCTCCTGACTCTGAGTCTGCGCATTGAACGCTTTGCAGAACTCCATGATATTGACACCACGCTGGCCAAGCGCCGGACCAACGGGCGGACTTGGATTTGCCTGCCCCGCTGGCACCTGAAGCTTGATGTACGCCATTACCTTCTTTGCCATTTCCTATCTCCTCATGGGTTAGACGCCTCCGGGTGTGCTACACCCTTCACTGGCTACCCGGCCCGTCATACAACAGGCCCTGTTTAATCAGGCTTTTTCAACCTGCGTAAAATCAAGCTCCACCGGCGTGGAGCGACCAAAAATCGTCACCGCAACTTTCAGTTTACTTTTGTCATAATTCACTTCTTCAACCGCGGCATTAAAATCGTTGAATGGCCCGTCAACAATACGCACCATTTCACCGGGCTCGAAAATCGTTTTCGGCCGCGGCGCTTCCTCAGCGTCATGTACGCGCGCCAATATGGCGTCGGCCTCGCGATCAGTAATCGGCGCAGGTTTGTCGGCCTTCCCACCAATGAAGCCCATTACCCGAGGCGTCTCTTTAACCAGATGCCAGCTGTCGTCAGTGAGCTCCATCTGCACCAGTACGTAACCAGGAAAAAACTTCCGTTCACTCTTGCGTTTTTGGCCACCGCGCATTTCTACGACTTCTTCAGTCGGCACCAGAATTTCACCAAAGACTTCCTGCATACCAGCCAGCTCGATGCGCTCCCTCAGGTTAGCCGCAACCTTTTTCTCATAACCTGAATAGGCATGGACTACATACCAGCGTTTTGACATTACCTTCCCCTAGCCTATAACCAGTGTTGCGAGCCAACCAACCAGGGCATCTAGCCCCCACAACAACAAAGCCATCAGGAGGATAAAACCAACGACAACCAACGTTGTTTGATTGCGTTCCTGACGGTTCGGCCACACGACCCGCCCAGCCTCAACTTTGGCTCCCCTGGCAAGATCCAGGAAAGCCGCCCCTTTGGCTGTTTGCATAGCGATCGCTGCCGCCATCGCACCCAGTGCAAGCAGAGCCAGTACACGATATAAAAGCGGGTGAGCCCCGAAGTAATAATTACCAAACACGCCAGCAGCGACCAGCAGCCCCACCAGAACCCACTTCACGCCGTCAAGCCGAAAAACCTTGTCTTCGCTCACTGCACACCTTTGCCCTGTTTGCACCTAACGGCTCTTTACTGGCAGGCCAGGAGGGACTCGAACCCCCAACAACCGGTTTTGGAGACCGGTGCTCTACCAATTGAAC
>JBFJZC010000294.1:0-3754 GCA_041622295.1 Porticoccaceae bacterium | reverse complement strand
TGGGTGAAATCGAGGACTTTGTAACCCGACAGGATGTGTTCCATGTTTACTCCATTCGATCATTCTAATTTTTAGAAAACCTGGCTTAGCGGCCAGACCGGGGTTATTTGTGATACTTTTACTTTGATGATCCCTCCAATATAGACCACAATGCAAAATAGAATATAAACGCTATCCAGTGCAAGCTCCCAGGAGCGAGGCGCGATACAGGAGAAAGAAATGGGCCGTGTAGACGGAAAAGTAGCACTGGTCACTGGCGGGGCCATGGGCATGGGGGAGTCTCACTGTCTATTGCTGGCGCGAGAAGGCGCCAGGGTCGTCGTCACCGATATAAACACCGAGGCTGGCGAGGCCACAGCCCAGCAAATACGTGATGAAGGTGGCGAAGCAATCTTCATCCACCACGATGTTGCCAATGAAGCTCAGTGGCAGAGCGTTATCGACCAGGCTGTTGCCGCCTACGATAAGATCGATATTCTCATCAATAATGCCGGCATCGTGATTTCCAAACCCAATGAAACCACTGCTGTGGAAGATTGGGATCTCACCATGGCGGTAAATTCAACAGGCGTATTTTTGGGTTGCAAGACGGTGGTGCCCGCGATGGAAAAGGCCGGCGGCGGTTCAATCGTTAATATTTCATCGATTTACGGGATTATTGGTGCGCCCAATGCAGCGGCCTACCAGGCTTCCAAGGGCGCTGTTCGCATGCTGACCAAATCCTGTGCTGTGGATTATGCCAAATACAACATTCGGGTTAATTCGATCCACCCCGGCGTGATTCGCACACCGATCCTGGGCGACCTGGCCAACGACGAGGCGGCTATCAAACAAGTGCTGGCGACGACTATTCTGCAACGCATGGCTGAGCCCATCGAGGTCTCCTATGCCGTTTTACTGCTGGCATCCGATGAGTCGTCCTATATGACCGGCTCCGAATTGGTCGTCGACGGCGGCTACACGACGGTATAGCAACTAATAAAATACATAACTGTGATTCGGCAAACCCTTAATCACAGCGGGAGAACATAATGGGTCGATTACAAGGGAAAATAGCAGTCATCACGGGCGGCGCCGACGGTATGGGGGCGTCCCACTGTCGACTATTTTCGCAGGAAGGCGCGCGTCTGCTGGTCACCGACCGCCGCGAAGAGCCGGGTCAAAAGATCGTTGACGAGATCGTCGCCGGTGGCGGTGAAGCCATCTTTGTCGGCCAGGATGTCGCTAGCGAAGAGGACTGGAAAAAGGTCGCTGCAGCAACCATGGCGCATTACGGCAAAGCCGACATATTGATCAACAATGCCGCCATCGCTTCCTTCAAGAGCGCCAACGATGCCACCCTCGACGAGTGGAATCTTATTATGGACGTGTGCGCCAAGAGCATATTCCTGGGCTGCAAAATTATGCTGCCGGCAATGCAGGCAGCGGGGGGTGGCTCCATTGTTAATATTTCGTCCATTTCAGGTATCGCCGGCATGCCGACTCAGGCGGCCTACCAGGCGGGCAAGGGCGCCGTGCGTTTATTGAGTAAATCCATCGCTGTTGATTACGCCAAATACAACATCCGCTGTAACAGCGTTCACCCCGGTGCCGTGCGCACCCGGGGTACCAGCCGAGTGATGCAAGAACCCGGTTTTATCGACGCCATGCTCACCAACACCATTCTTGGCCGAGTCGCTGAACCTATCGAGCTATCCTACCCCGTGTTATTCCTGGCCTCGGACGAATCGAGCTTTGTTACAGGCGCCGAAGTAATTGTTGACGGTGGTTATACCGCTAAATAACAAATTGTGTGCTATGCCTGCTTGCCAGGCGCCTGAGCCTGAGCCTGAGCGTTCAGGCGCTTAGCACTCAGTCGAAAGCCCCACCATTTTCCAGCCAGCGGGCGCAGGCCGGGCTGAGCGTTTCTTTAACTCGCCTGTCGTACTGGGCGAGTTGCGCCGGCGTCATTACATCCTTCCAGCGGCCATTGGTGCCCTTGTTAATAAAAATATCCGAGCCACCATCGAAAAAGGTTTTCGCCATAGGAATCTCTTCCGGCGCGCGTTCTTTCATGGAATCAAAAGATGCCAGCTCGGTAATTTTTCTGTGCATGTCCGGCGATATATCAATATCAAGGTAATTGGCGATGCGCTTGATCTGACCAGCCCTGTCCGCCAGTAGATCGTTGTAATGAATAAACAACACATTGGGTAAATGACGGTATTCCCACCAGGTTTTGACGGTATGAAGATTGGACCAATAGGGATAGCCATCACCTTCCCAGTCAAACCAGCCCCGACTCAGCCAGTTGTTCAGAAATTCGTGAATATCGTCCCCGGCAGGTGGAAACGCAGCGCCGACTCGGTCGGGATAATTAGCCAATATTTCCAGGAATTCTTTTGAATAATTGTAATAGTTATTCCACAGCGACATCGCCATATCGCGGCCATCGCGGCTGACAAAGATATGCTTCACTTCGGGGTGAAACGGAAAGCCGTCCAGTGCTAGATGGGTTTTCAGAAAGCGGCGATGGCGCTGTGCCTCAAGCATTTGTGCCAGACCGTTGCGGTCTGACAGGCGCATATCCACATAGGCCGAAATATCGTGAAAAGGTCCCGGTGGCGCTTCATTCTGAAAAATCAGCAACGAGACGATCTGCTGCATCCAGGTGGTGCCGGATTTTTGTGTGGTGGCAATGACAATGTCGTCTGGCCGCGGATTAACCACCTGCCAACGGGTGCTGTCGATATGATGGTTTTGATAAACACGAGTCACCTCAGGTAACGGCGACGCCGATGACGTAGATAGGTCAGTCATATTTACACTTCCTGGCTATTGGAATGGGCATTGCTATATGAGCATTGCTATAGTGAAGGAAAATCAGGGAAATAAGCAAAACATAACGCTGAAAAATTATTCACACGGTCTATAGTTCGAAGATGACCATAGAAGATAACCCTAATGGAAGGCTGCGCAAATGACTGATTATGCGAGCGCGATTGCCAGGGCAGCTGCGCAAGACAGCGCCAATAACTGGCGTCTGGAAACGCCCGGCATCGACGGCTGGACGAGGACGGCGCGACCGGGGGACCCCAACAAGTATTTGATGATTTCGGCCGATGGTCACCTGAATGAAGACCGTAATTTTTTGTACGATCGGCTTGATGAAAAGTTTCAGTCAAGGCTTCCTCAGGTCATTACAGACGAAAAAGGCGATCGCTGGGCCGTCAGCGAAGGTGGCCGCAGAACAAAAATTCGTACCAATATTCATCAGGGGATGGACGGCTTGCGCGGCAATGCGCCCCAGGATCCAGCAGGGCGACTCGCAGCATTGGCGGCCGATGGCGTAGATGCCGAAGTAACCTTCGCCAATCGCGGCCTGGCCATGTGGTACACCACTGACGTGGAATTCTCCCTTGCCCAATGCCGGGCTTATAACGACTACGTTCACGAAATCTACGGATCCCACTTTCACCGCATAAACGTGATGGGTGCGCTATCGCCGGCAAACATAGACGCCACGCTACAGGACATCAACGACCTGGCCAAACGCGGTTTTCTTGGCTTCACCCTGCCCGTTAAGCCCTACTTTGGCCCCCATCAATCGGGCCAGGCAAACTACAACTCTCCGGAATACGACCGCCTGTGGGCGGGCCTGCAGGAGATCGGCCTGCCCATTACCTTTCATATTTCCACCGGATCCGATCCCCGCCTCGCCTCGGGCAACGGCGGCGCCATCATCAATTACGTCGCGCACGCACTGACGCCCGCC
>JBFJZC010000293.1:0-3761 GCA_041622295.1 Porticoccaceae bacterium | reverse complement strand
GAGCCATTGGACCCCCAGGCAGCCTTTCAACTAGAAGTGGACGCTCGCTATGCTGGATATCTCGGTCGACAGCGAGACGACATCGAGCGTATGCGGCGTCATGAAAACACACCAATTCCGGCGGAGTTCGATTATGCCAGGGTGACAGGTTTGTCTAACGAAGTTCGCCAGAAACTTATGGATAGCCGACCGGAAACTCTGTCTCGGGCTTCTCGCATACCCGGGGTAACACCGGCAGCTCTGTCTATTTTGTTAATTTTTATAAAAAAAGGAGCAAGTGCGGACAAGCGCATTGCCTGATCAGGCAAAAGAGCGGTTGGCTCGGGCCCTTGATGCGCTGTTGCGGACCGGTCTCAAGCACCTGGGCCAGAACTATTCTGATCAACAAATACAGCTTTTCATCGAGTATGTTTTGTTACTGGATCGCTGGAATAGTGCGTTTAATCTAACAGCGGTTAAAAACCCTGAAGTGATGTTGACCCGCCACCTGCTCGATAGCTTATCAGTGTTACCCTGCTTAAAAGGGGGGCGCTTCATCGACGTTGGCACGGGTGCGGGCTTGCCCGGAATAGCCCTCGCCATTGCCGAACCACAGCGTCACTTTGTGTTACTGGATAGCAACGGGAAAAAAATCCGCTTTCTGTTCCAGGTGCGCTCGCTACTCGGTTTGATTAATGTGCAGGAGGTTCAGGAGCGCGCTGAACAGTATCGCGAAGAAGGGAGTTACGATGGGGTTATTAGTCGCGCATTTACGTCCCTGTCAGGAATGGTGCGAGCTACCGACCACATGCTGCGGCCAGGGGGACGGTTTTACGCCATGAAAGGCCGGTTTCCTGATCGCGAGTTGAGCGAGCTACCAAAACACTATAATGTCGACGCCGTCGTCAAGCTGAACGTACCAGGGCTAGATGAAGAGAGACATTTGATCATTATCCAACGAAGCTAAATACCAAGGCTGCACTTTGACACCGATCTATGCCATAGCGAACCAGAAAGGTGGGGTGGGAAAAACGACCACCAGTGTCAATTTGGCGGCATCACTGGCTTTTTATAACAAGCGAGTATTGTTAGTTGATATGGACCCACAGGGCAATGCCACGACCGGCAGTGGCGTTGAAAAAAACGAACTGCAGGCCACAGTCGGCGACGTCCTGATGGAAGCCGGAAACGTCCGCGACATTATTATTTCGGGTCTACCGGCGGGTTTTGATGTGTTGCCGGCTAATGGTGATTTAACGGCAGCAGAAGTGTTTTTGCTAAAAGAACAGGGTCGTGAAAAAAATCTGCGGGCTGCTCTGGCAGCGGTGAAGGAAGATTACGATGTGGTGGTTATCGACTGTCCGCCGGCGTTGAATATGTTGACCGTGAACGCGTTGGCAGCATGTGGTAGCGTGATTATTCCTATGCAGTGCGAATATTATGCCCTTGAAGGTTTGTCCGCGCTGGTCGGGACTATCGCTAAAATTGGTAAATCGGTGAACCCAGGGCTGCGCGTCGAGGGAATATTACGTACCATGTATGATCCCCGCAGTAGCCTGACTAACGAAGTATCGAATCAGCTGCATAAGTATTTTGGCGACCGCGTTTATCAAACGGCGATACCGCGCAATATTCGCCTTGCTGAAGCCCCCAGTTATGGACAGCCCGCGTTGTTGTATGACCGCTATTCAAAGGGAGCCGTTGCGTATCTGGGCATGGCTGAAGAGCTGATTCGCCGAGCCCTGTCTAACGAGCAATCGGGCAGCAACACGCCAGCGGCATGATGGACAAATATCTATGAATGGTAAAAGGAAAGGCCTTGGCAAGGGCTTGGATGCCTTGCTCGGGCTTAAGGAAGAAGATAGCGAAAAGCCGTCGTCGATAGAGATATCCGAAGGTGCCCGGCAACTCCAGGATCTGCCGATTGAATGGTTACAGCGAGGACGGTACCAGCCGCGCCAGGAAATGAACCCGGATGCGCTTCAGGAGCTGGCCGATTCAATACGAGAACAGGGGATCATGCAGCCCATCCTGGTAAGGGTTGTGGGGCCTGATCGCTACGAGATAGTCGCTGGCGAGAGACGCTGGCGGGCAGCACAGCTGGCGGGTTTAGATACCGTGCCGGCCATCGTTAGAGCGCTCAGTGACAAAGAAACACTGGCGATTGCTCTGATCGAAAATATCCAGCGGGAAAACCTGAACGCCATTGAGGAAGCGCGTGCCCTGGTGCGACTCCAGGAAGAGTTTGGTTATAGTCAGCAGCAGGTGGCGGCGGCGGTAGGGAAGTCACGGCCGGCAGTTGCAAACCTAATGAGATTAACCGCGCTCGAAAAGGACGTCGTGATAATGCTGGAGCGCGGTGACCTCGAAATGGGTCATGGTCGGGCACTATTGGCGCTGTCAGGTTTACAGCAAATAGAGGCTGCACGCGTCGTTGTCGGCCGAGCTCTGTCTGTTCGCGATACCGAAGCTCTGGTGCGCAACAGGCTGAAGCTGGGGCACCTGCCCGACAATGCCCCAGATAACGCAGGCAGAAGCGATCCCGATATAAGAATACTGGAACAAAAGGTGTCGGAATTATTGGGTGCTGGTGTACAGATAACACATCGCACCAACGGCAGGGGTAAATTGACGATAACCTATACCAGCGTTGAAGAGCTGGAGGGTATACTGGGCCATATAAAGTGACTGCCGTTTTCCGTGAACAGGTGTTGCTGTCTTTGGAAGCCGGGATAAACCGCGGCCTTTGTTGATTCGATGAATCAATCTGTCTATAATGCGCGGCGCTTCTCGGCACCCCCAATGCTGGATTACAGCGACTGTTAATTTTTCAACAGGTATTCGTGCTGGCAGAGAGATGTTGATGGCGAGCGCCCACCAGCGAGACCTGAGGATGGTGCTGCGTTTAGCCGGGTTCCAGCTGGTGACGAGCCTGGTTTTAACGGGCGTGCTGATGCTGATAAAACCGGCAGCCGCCTGGGCGGCGCTGGCGGGCGGTCTGACGGGCGTTTTGGCGAGCGGATGTTTCGCTTTAGTGTCTTTAAGGTCTGGAGAACGAGCTTCTTCGGCCAGGATTGTTTTTGACTTCTACGTTGGCGAAGTCGGCAAGCTGATAGTAATAGTGGTTTGTATGGTGGCCATATTCAGATACTGGCCAGGTATACAGGAAGGTTTTAACGCCCTGGCGCTTTTTGGCGCTTTTTTATTGACGCAAGCCGCATATATTATAGCGCCGGCTTTAATAGAAAAGGGCTCGTAAAATCGCGCGTTATTAATGGTTGTTATTGATACTGCGTGTATCGACAACCCCTAACGATAAACAGACGAAGAAGCAGACGGATATTTTTAATGGCGAGTGCAACCATTACCTCCGAAGAATATATTGCTCATCACCTGACAAACTTAACCTACGGGAAGCTACCTGAGGGCGGTTGGGGCCTTGCGCACAACGCGCAAGAGGCGGCGGAGATGGGTTTTTGGGCCGTTAATATAGATACCCTCGGGGTATCTATTGTGCTCGGCGTGTTGTTCATGCTGATATTCTGGATGGTAGCCAGAAAGCCAACGACAGGCGTGCCTGGCGGCCTGCAAAATATGGTCGAAATGGTTGTAGAGTTCGTTGATGACAACGTCAAAGGCATGTTCCATCACCAGAATACTATGATTGCACCCCTGGCGCTGACGACGTTTGTCTGGGTGTTGATGATGAACATCATGGATTTAATACCTATTGATTTCCTGCCGGAACTGGGCAAATTACTGGGTCTTCATTATCTCAAGGT
>JBFJZC010000292.1:0-3764 GCA_041622295.1 Porticoccaceae bacterium | reverse complement strand
TCGCCAGCGTATTGTGATACTTCTCCCGCGCCATCCAGTCGCTTTGCAAAATATAGTCGCCCACCAGATGGGCAACGAGCTGATCGGCACTAAACATTAATGGTCACTCCACTCGGTATTGGGGTAACGAGCTTTATTGGCCCATGACCGGCCTTAGTGAAACGAGCCACCGATCAGGTTCCGCGCCATCACCAGCCGCTGCACCTCACTCGGACCCTCGCCAATACGGCGAATGCGCATTTCCCGGTACCAGCGTTCCAGGGGTAGATCTTTGGTCATGCCGTAGCCGCCGTGAATTTGCATTACCCGGTCGACGACTCTGCCACCGGCCTCGCTACCCAGCAGTTTTGCCATGGCCGCTTCGGTTCGAAAGTCATCGCCCCGGTCAGCTCGCCCGGCGGCTTCAAGACAGACATGGCGGGCGGTGCGGATGTCGATCTCGTTGTCGACAATCATCCACTGAATCGCCTGCCGCGAGGCCAGCAGGCCGCCGAAGGTTTCCCGTATCTTCACGTAATCGATGGCCATTTCCTGGGCCTTCATGGCGACACCGATACAACCTGCGGCGTAGGGGATGCGATAGCGCGACAGGCGGTCGTTGGCAATAGCGAAGCCCTTGTTGAGTTCGCCAAGAATATTTTCTTTCGGCACGCGGAGGTTTTCGATTTGAATTTCTGTCGCGTACTTGGTGGAGCGTAAGGTATGCACGACACGGCGGACGTGAAAACCCGGCATATCGGTATCAACAATAAAACAGGTCACGCCGTTGCGAGTTTTATCCTCTGAGGTACGGGCAAACAGAATGCCGAAGTCGGCGTGGTCGGCACCACTGATAAATATCTTCGCACCATTGAGTACCCAGTCATCGCCATCCTGCACTGCCCGAGTCTGAATAGCGCGCCCTGGGTCAGAACCGCCGGACGGTTCGGTCAGTCCGAAAAAGGAAGTTTTTTCCCCACGCAGCACCGGGAACAGATATTTTTCTTTTTGCATATCCGTGGCTTCGTAAAGCTGCGCCAGACCAGCACCACCAAACACGTTATAGCAGGGGTTATAAAGCCCGGCACGATGTTGCGCCATCTCGAAGGCCAACAAGGTCTGTGTGGTGACGTCAACATCCGGCCCGCCAAATTCCGGGGGAATCCCCAGGCCGTACAGGCCCATTTTTTTGGTCATCTCCTTCAGGCGCTCGCTATCCTCGGGATCGATTTCCCCAGCATCGGGGTCGAGATTGTCTTCCAGCGGCACAATTTCGGTGCGTACAAAACGCCTTACCATGTCCACGAGCATTTGTTGTTCTTCAGATAGTTGATAATCCATGTCGCCCTCGCTTGCCTCTGCGTATTCTTCGTTACGGTGGAGTCGCTGCTGCTGGTGGTTTCGTGCAGTTAACAGTTAATAGCCAGTTGGTTCCAGTAAGCTGCTAGTTACCCGGTGAAAGCCTGCCAATTTTATGGGGGTATTCGCGCCGCACGCGTTCCGGTAATTCGCCGTGATCGGCCATATGGAGCATTAATAGCTCCTCGTAACGGCTGATGTATTGCATGTTTACTTCACAGCGAAACTGAATGGCCTGGTTTTCGTGGGCGAGCAACTCGCGCTTCAGCTCGCCGTGCAAACCAAACAATGATCTGCCGCCAGCGTAGCCGATGTAGAAAATTTCGCCGCTGGCGTTAGCCAATTGATAGACACCAAGCTGGCCCTGTATACGGCTAATATTTTCCGGGTTAAGCGCAGTGAACGGTTTACTTAAACGAATTGACACGGTCTACCTCCGGCTACCAGGGGATTTATTTTTATTTTGTCTGTATGTTGTGGCCCGATTAAGTTGGGTTATTTGCCCTTAAATACCGGGACGCGTCGCTCCAGGCGGGCGGCCGTGCCCTCACGGCCATCCTGGCTACTACTGGCTATTTCAACCAGCTTGTCGACATCCTTATGGTAAACACCATCGCGGAAGCACATTTGCCGCACCAGTAAACCTTTCATGGCTTTCAGCGACAGGGGTGCATTGGCCGCCAGCCGATCAATGATTTTTTGCGCCTCGGCTTCAAAATCTTGAGGCTCAGCGACACGGGCGATCAGACCCATGTCGAACATGCGAGTAGCGGGAAACGGGTCGCCGAGAAAGAGGAATTCCCGGGTTTTTACCGGCCCCGCGACTTCCATTAACTTCTTGGCGAGGAACCAGGTCGGCGCCAGACCGATTTGCGCCAGCGACATACCGAAGCGGGCGGTGCTTACCGCGACCACGATATCGCAGTGCAGGGCCAGTTCGTTACCGCCGGCGATGGCATCGCCCTGTACCACGCCGACCACCGGCAGGGGGTAGGTCTCAATGGCGTAGAGCATGCTTTCGATGGGTGCTATGCCGCCAATGGTTTCCTGGCGGGCTTTCAAATCCATGCCGGAACAGAACACCGGGCCCTCGGCGCGGATCACGGTGAGACGCTCGGTTGCAGGTGGCGTTATCTGGAAAGCAGCTTCCAGTTCCTCCAGCATCTGGTTATCCAGGGCATTGCGCTTGTCGGCGCGGGTCAGGGTAACGGTGCGCACAGCACCGTTTTCTTCTACTCGAACTCTAGCCATAATAAATCTTCCTTATTGGGCGGTTAGTGGCAGATACAACACAGATACAACACAGGTATAAACAGGTGTCAGCCGCCAGCGCGACTGGCGATAATTAGTCCCGGTAGGAGCTGTCCCTGGCATCCATTAATCGTAGCAAGGCCGGCCACGCCAGATTGGCGCCCTTACCAAAGGCTCTGGCACCCTGTTTTTTGGTTAGCGCCTGCACTTCCTCCGAGGGGAAGATCAGCGGCGCGCCGCCCGCCAGGGCCGCAACCTGCACATCACAGGCGCGCTCCAGGTAATACAGGCGATAAAAAGCATCGGCAGCGCTAATGCCGCAGGTTAACAGACCGTGGTTGCGCAGGATCATCGTCCATTCACTGCCCAGGTCGGCCACCAGCCGAACCTTCTCGTCGATATTGAGCGCCACCCCTTCGTAATCATGGTAGGTAACCGAGCTGAGTGCGACGAGGGAGGTTTGCGCTAGCGGCAACAGGCCATCGCGATGGGCTGATACCGCCATGCCAGAGGTCGAATGGGTATGGAAGACACAGGTGACATCGGGGCGGCTTTCGTGGATGGCGCTATGAATAATGTAGCCCGCCTTGTTGATTTTATAGTCTGACTCACTCATCAGGTTGCCTTCCAGATCCACTTTTACCAGACTGGAAGCGGTAATTTCATGGAACATCAGACCAAAAGGATTGAGCAAAAAATGCTCTTCCGGGCCGGGCACTCGCAACGATATGTGGTTCGCAATCACATCATCCCAGCCAAAGTGGGCGACCAGTCGATAGCAGGCCGCCAGTTCGACACGGGCTGCCCATTCTTCCGGCGATACTTGCTGCTGCATAGGGGTAGTGGCTGTTTTCGCAGGCAATGGCATGATCCTGTCCTCTTCATCGTTATATTTCTCAGACCTGAAGTATAGCCCTTCATGCTAGCATCGCTGCAAGCTGTTCAAAAGCAGGGGAATAAGAATGATAAAGCTGGCCTTTTGTTTGCGCAGATTACCGACGCTAAGCCGCGAAGCGTTTCAGGACTACTGGCGTAACACACACGCGGATCTGGTCATGGGTTTGCAGCCGGCGCCTGGCTTCCGGCGCTATGTGCAATTTCACAATGGCTTCGATAAATTAGCGTCTCAGGCGGCGGCCTTTCGGCAGTCGCCAGAACCGTTTGATGGCATCGCC
>JBFJZC010000291.1:0-3795 GCA_041622295.1 Porticoccaceae bacterium | reverse complement strand
TTCTCAGCCTGGAGAGCGAGCCCTGACCTTCAGCTGGGTACTGGCCCAGGATCTGTTGGCCAGCGCTTTTGCTATCGCCATGCTCGCGGCTATCGAATCACTACTCTGTGCGGTAATCCTGGATGGCATGACCGGGAAAAAACACAGTGCCAACAGCGAATTGCTCGGCCAGGGAATCGGCAACATCGTTGCTCCCCTTTTTGGCGGCATCACCGCCACCGCTGCGATCGCACGATCTGCCGCCAATGTCAGAGCTGGCGCGCAATCGCCGATTGCAGCCATGGTGCATGCGGTGGTGGTACTCATGGCACTGATATCCCTTACCCGCCTGCTCGGTTATCTGCCGATGACAAGCATGGCGGCCATGCTGTTTGCAGTGGCCTGGAACATGAGCGAAGCCCCTAAAGCCTGGCACCTGGTCAAAACCGCACCCGCCAGCGATACCCTCGTGTTCATTACCTGCTTTAGCTTTACCGTCCTATTCGATATGGTCATCGCCATCACCGCTGGCATCGTTCTCGCCTCTTTGCTATTTGTCAAAGAGATGGCCGAAATGACCAAAGTGCATGACATCACCGCCAATAAAAAGCTGGTTGATGTCAGCACGCCTCCCGATTGGGCGGTGTTAAAAATCAATGGCCCATTGTTTTTTGCAGCTGCGGATCGGGTATTTGGCGAACTGTCATTGCTTTGCGGTAACAAAAAGGGGCTGGTGCTCTACCTGGATGGCGTTTCCATCCTTGATGCTGGCGGCGTCGCAGCATTGACTAAATTTATTGGCAAATGTCGTCAGTCCGGCACACAACTCTGGCTGGCGGATTTACAATTTCAGCCACTAAAAACGCTGGCTAAAGCGGGTTTCAAACCGGAACCTGGTGTGTGCACGATTTACCCCACGCTCACTGAAGCGCTTAACAACCTGTTACCCTCAACAGAAGCCATGGCGGTACAGCCGCAAACGCGCAACATTATTACCACCTGACGTAAGAATATGGCAGCGACTGGCGCCAGAACGATCTGACTGGCAATCGCCGCCCTCGCTTATTATTCGTCCCTTTTTGTTTCGTCACCTTTTATTTCGCCCCCTTTTATTTCGTCCTGATTAGGAGGCGCACTCTTTAAGAAAAATAAGCGCCTCCAAAGTAATTCATCCATCAATATTGAGTCATTGCTAAAGCCCCGACACACCCTTGCAGAAAGCAGATGACAAACACAAACATACTGTATATATTCACAGTATATAGCCACTGCCCGAACATCATGAATCAAAAATTATCTGCTTTGCTGGCCAGATCCGATATCTGGCAGGCCTCAACGTCACCACCGCAAACTCACGGGTTAGCGACCGGCTACCCTGCTCTCGACCGGAGCCTGCATCAGGGTGGGTGGCCAACAGGCGCTATCACCGAACTACTTTGTGATGACACCGGCATTGGCGAACTGCAACTATTGCTGCCCGCATTGACGCAATATGCTCAGCAGGGACGCCAGCTGGTATTTGTCTCACCCCCTTATCTACCCTATGCCCCGGCCTTGCAGCGGGCCGGTATTCCGCTGGCTCAGGTGGTGGTGGTGAAGGCCCGCTCAACCCCAGAGCAGCTGTGGGCCGTCGGCCAGTTATTACGGGCTGATATTGCCGGTGCCGTATTGTGCTGGCTCGCCGATGAGGCGGTGAATCACGTCCAGTTGCGTAAATTACAACTGGCTGCACAAACCGGGCCGGGGCTGGCGGTGTTATTCCGGTCCAGCCGGGCCGCTGCCGAGGCGTCCCCGGCGGCCTTGCGTATTGCCCTGTCGGCAACGCGGCAGTCCTGCCGCTTGCACATTATCAAACAGCGCGGTGGCTGGGCTGGTCAGATCGTCAACATTGACCGGCCAGAGGGGCTGGTGCAGGGCAATATTCCCGTCGCTGATCTACCCGTGCACCAGACCATGCGACCGACTACCGGCGGGCAGCAGACCTGCTCGGCACCCTGCCCGCCTAAAACTCACCTCTCTGCTAAAGCTCGCCTCTCTGCTGAGTCACGCCGCTCTATTAAGGTACACAGTCGTGACAAACAACCTGGCTCGTTCGCGGATAAACCCGGTTCCAGCACCAGTAGCACCCTGCATTGAGGCCTGACTATGCTCTGGTTATGCCTGCGTTTCCCCCTGTTGCCCCTGGAGGCTTTGCTACAGGATGAATACCACCACCCTGCCGCGGTGATGGAACGACATAGCGTGTTAATCTGCAATTCGGCAGCAGTGGCGGCAGGAATTAAACCGGGCGTATCACTGGCTACCGCACAGGCCTTATCCTCTGTAGCCAGAATCTTTGACCGGGACATACAACGCGAATCCCATGCCCTGCAAACACTGGCCTACGCCTGTTACTGCTTTACGCCAGCAGTCACCATCCAGCCACCGGATTGTTTACTGCTGGAAATAGGCGGCTGTCTGAAGTTGTTCAAGGGTCTGCAACGACTGTTAACGCTGCTTAATAATACCTTGATAGATTTGGGCCATGACCATACTGCCGGCCTGGCTGTGACACCAAAAGCCGCTGTTTTACTGAGTCGTGCCGGTATGGATATCACAGGCCTCGTCGACCCTGCCGCTGTTGACTCTACCGCTGTTGACCCTACCGTTAATGAACCCGCTGCTAATGACGCCGCCAGAGATTTAGAACAAAGCCCGGCTCCTGACCGACAACACTATTTCGATAACTTAAGTGGCTATTTCGATAACTTAAGTGGCGCACTTATTGATCCTGATGAATTTAATCGACACCTGCACGCCCAGCCCCTTGCGATGCTCGACTGCTCGCCAAAGCTGAAAGATAAATTCCTTGCGACCGGGTTTTATTGCCTGGGCGATTTATTGCGTCTGCCCGGCGCGGCTGTTGGTAAACGCTATGGCAAAGACTTTCTTATCTATCTAAAACACCTCAGTGGAGAGCTGCCGGATCCACAGCGGACGCTGCAGCTGCCACCACAGTTCGTTAACAAACTGCATTTCAACGATGGCATTACCTCATCTCAAATGCTGATCTTTCCCATGAAGCGGTTGCTACTGGCATTGTGCGGCTACCTCCACGGTCGGCAACTGCATTGCAGCAGTATATTGTGGCGCTTACATTTAGCTGGCGGCAAAACAGATGATCTGACCCTGCACTGTACCCAGCCCCACCATCAGCTTGAGCACTTTTTAGCCCTGAGCCGACTACAACTGAAAAATCGGGCAATGGCAGCCCCGATAGAAAGCCTGACCTTGCGCGCCATCGATCTGCATCCGGCAGAACAAAAAAATACCGATTTGTTTGGACAACTCGCTGGCAATGGGCAGGACAGCGATCACAATCTCGCCCTTGTGCTTGACAAACTGCGCACGCGACTCGGCTCCCAGGCTGTGTGCGGGCTAAGCCTGGCAGATAGCCATATACCCGAACAGGCCTGGCAGGCAACGGACTTAACCACAACCGTAGTCAGCGCATCGGGCGTCCCTCGCACGGCTGGCACTGCTGGCAAATCTCAGTCTGGCGACAAACCTGGTGACAAACCTGATGACAAACCCGGCAAGCTTGCCGATCCCGTCTGCCACACCTATCCGAAAAATCACACACCGATGCACCGCCCACTCTGGTTATTAGAAACCCCGGCGCCGGTACAGGTTAACGGTCAACGCCTGTACTGGCGCGGGGAACTGGAGTTATTACAGGGCCCGGAACGCATTACAGGTGACTGGTGGCGACAGAGCATTTGCCGGGACTATTTTGTCGCGCGCCACCATAACGGCGCGCTGTACTGGATTTACCGG
>JBFJZC010000290.1:0-3799 GCA_041622295.1 Porticoccaceae bacterium | reverse complement strand
GGTAACAATTCGTTTGGCGCGGGGTGGTTCAAAAAAACGCCCATTTTACCATCTGACAGTGTGCGATAGCCGCACTGCCAGAGACGGTCGTTACATTGAGAGAGTTGGCTTCTTTAATCCCGTTGCGCGCGGGCAGGAAGAGCGGTTGCGAGTGGATATGCCGCGCCTGGAACACTGGTTGAGTCAGGGTGCGACGGTGTCGGAGCGCGTGGTCGGTCTTGTCAAGGAAGCGACGGCGCAGCAACCGTCAGCCTGATTTAGGTTGGCGTGATTCAGGGTTAAGATTCGGCTCAGCGCCCCGTGAGCGTGCCTGACCACCTGCTGGATGTCGGTCGTATCACTTCGGTGTACGGGATTAAGGGATGGGTGCGGATACGGTCTGAAACGGAACCCCCGGAGAATATTTTCTCTTACCAACCATGGTACGTCGGTGGCAAGGGTGGCGGGCAGGTTGTAGAGATAGACGAATTCAGGCATCAAGGTAAAGGATTCGTGGCACACATTCGCGGTGTCGATGATCGCGATGTGGCGCAGGCTTACTGCCAGAAAGATATTCGTATCGATAAAAGCCAGTTGCCAAACCTTGATGCCAGCGAATTTTACTGGCATCAGTTGCAGGATCTCAAGGTTTACAGTGAAGGTGACTGGGGGCGAGTGTTGCTGGGCACGGTAGCGCGCTTTATGGAGACCGGCGCCAATGATGTGCTGGTGGTTGCGCACTGCAGCGACAGCATCGACCAGCAGGAGCGCCTGATTCCATGGCTGGAAGATTTTGTACGGAGTGTTGATCTGGACAAGAACGAAATTGTGGTGTTTTGGGATCCAACTTTCTAGTTGCCAGTGTCATAACAGCCCGTCAACTTAAAGCTGATACTGTCGAGCTCATAATGGCGGGAGGCAAGCACTGAAACTGGCAGTTGTGACTCTGTTCCCAGAGATGTTCAGTGCTGTTACCGGATACGGTATAAGCGGCAGGGCGTTCGGCAATGGCCTGGTCGAGATCGGTTTATTCAATCCTCGGAGCTATGCCAGCGACAGACATCGTACCGTTGATGATCGACCCTACGGGGGTGGCCCGGGCATGGTAATGATGGTGGCGCCCTTACGCGAGGCGATTTCAGCCGCGCGCGAGTGGGCCGAGCCGGATGCCAAAGTGGTATATTTATCGCCTCAGGGCAGTATGCTGGATCAACAGCGAGTAAACAGTATCGCGGTTCAGGAACAAAATTTGGTGTTGGTCGCCGGGCGCTATGAGGGCGTTGACGAGAGACTGCTGGTGCTTGAGGTCGATGAAGAGTGGTCGATCGGTGATTATGTGCTGAGCGGTGGTGAGCTGGCGGCTATGGTGCTGCTGGACGCTGTGGTACGCCAAGTGCCTGGTGTGCTTGGGCACGATGAATCAGCTGCACAGGACTCCTTTGCGCAAGGTTTACTGGACTGCCCTCATTACACCAGGCCAGAAGAAATTGCCGGGCAACGGGTGCCTGATGTCCTGTTATCTGGCAACCACGAAGAGATAAGACGTTGGCGCCTCAAGCAATCGCTAGCACGGACGGCGGAGCGCAGACCTGACTTGATGGCGCGCCTGTCTCTGAACGAAGAACAACGCTTACTGCTAATGGAAGTAAGCGGTGAAGACAAAAAAGAGTTGGATTGAAATTTGGCAAGTCGGCTGTGAAGCCGCACATTGAATTTACCGGGAGCTGGTTATGAGCAAGAACAAAATTATCGCTGCGATTGAAGCGGAACAAATGCATAAAGAAATTCCTGAATTTGGGCCTGGCGATACGGTTGTGGTTCAGGTCAAAGTTAAGGAAGGCGAGCGTGAGCGCCTGCAGGCGTTTGAAGGCGTTGTGCTGGGTAAGCGCAATCGTGGGCTCAATTCGGCGTTTACGGTGCGCAAAATATCCAACGGTGTTGGCGTTGAGCGAACGTTTCAGACCTACAGTCCTTTGATCGAAAGTATTAGCGTTAGGCGTCGTGGTGATGTTCGCCAGGCCAAGTTGTATTATTTACGCGATCTTTCCGGTCGTGCAGCGCGCATTAAGGAAAAACTCGGCTAAGCGATCAACCATAAAAAGAGCGGCTTCGGCCGCTTTTTTTATGGCTGCAACCTTACCTGCTTACTGCTGAGGGTGATAGGGCGACTATAAGTTCGGCTAATTTTCACGCTGGCTGGTGTTCAATCGCCAGTAACACGCCACGAACCGGAGCTGTTTACATAACATTGAGTTAGCGCATCACAAGATCCAAGCGGATCAGATCAAGCCTCAGTTAAGATAGACTTGTTTAACTGTGTGCGAGCAGGGCAATTATGGCGCAAAGTGATCTCCAGCTAATCAGCACTTATCTCGATGCGTTATGGCTGGAACGGGGGCTCAGTGCGAACACCTTGTCCTCCTATCGCCGGGATTTGGCGGCTTTTGCTGGCTGGTTGGACGGCCAAGGTCAACGGTTACTAGCGGTGGACGAATCGACACTACAGGCCTACCTCGCTTACCGTTTTGAAAAGATCATCAGCCCGCGTTCTATCGCCCGAGCCCTGTCATGTCTGCGCGGATTTTTTAGCTATTGTTTGCGGGAAAACCTGATAGAAACTAACCCGGCCGCTAGGATTCAGAGTCCCAAACTGGGCCGGCCCCTGCCGAAGAGCCTGACCGAGCACGATGTGGAGCGCCTCCTCGCGGCGCCGGATATCGACAGTACACTTGGCTTGCGGGATAAAACCATGCTTGAACTTCTCTATGCCACTGGTTTAAGGGTGTCGGAGCTGGTTGGACTAACCCTGTCGCAGGTGAATTTGCGCCAGGGCGTGGTGCGGGTAAGGGGCAAGGGCGACAAGGAAAGACTGGTGCCGATCGGTGAAGAGGCTCTCCATTGGATAGCACAGTATCTCGCGGCGGCACGCCCGGATATGATGGCTGGCAGGCAGGGTGACGTTATGTTCCCCAGCGGTCGTGCCCAGCAAATGACCCGCCAAACATTTTGGCATCGGCTAAAGTATTGGGCCGATGTGGCCGGTATTGATAAGCCCATATCTCCCCATGTCCTGCGCCACGCGTTTGCCACACATTTGCTTAACCATGGCGCCGATCTGCGTGTCGTACAGTTGCTGTTGGGTCACAGTGATCTGTCGACCACGCAAATATACACACATGTAGCACGCAGCAGGATGAAGGAGTTACACGCCCGACATCATCCTCGAGGTTGATTTTTTTGTTGGGCTCCTGGCCGAATTGCGGCTAACGGAAAACGGTGTTGATCGTTTACACTTCACGCTGGGAATCGAGAGGTCAGAAATGAAGATGCACAAAAAACTTGTCGCGGTGCTGTTGCTTTGTGCGGGTCTTATCCCCGGCGTTTATGGGGAAGTCGATGCGAATGCAAAAATTGATGGCAGTGTGCGTGCGACAATCATCGGTAAATTAAAAACTGCGCGCCCGGATCTGGAGTATACCGACGTCTCTCACAGTCCGGTTGCTGGTATCTACCAGGTGCAGGTCGTTGGCGGGCCGATACTTTATGTGATCGGCGACGGAGAATATTTCTTTGATGGTGATCTCTATAAGGTCAAACCAGGTCGATTTGTTAATCTTCGCGAACAGGCGATGGTCGGGATGCGCAAAGAGTTGCTCGCAGGGGTTGACGAAAAGGACATGATTGTCTTCGCGCCAGTCGGTCCGGCTAAAAGTTTCATGTACGTGTTTACCGATGTGGATTGCGGCTATTGTCGAAAACTTCACAGAGAAGTGCCGGAGCTTAACCAAAGAGGAATCGAAGTTCGCTATCTGGCGTTTCC
>JBFJZC010000289.1:0-3800 GCA_041622295.1 Porticoccaceae bacterium | reverse complement strand
GTCATTTCACACCGCCCGCTGGCCTCACGACCCCAGTGGATGGGGTGGCGATAAAACCGTTTATGAGGGCAAGCGCGTGGCGATTATTGGCTCTGGCGCCACCGCCGTACAGCTCATCCCCTATCTTGGCGAGGGCGCCAGACAACTTTATGTATTCCAGCGTACGGCAAACTGGGCTTCGCCTTTGTGTAACGCCGAAATCCGTGATGAAGAACAACCGGCATTGAAGGCCCGCTACCAGGAAATATTTGACACCTGTGATAAAACTGCCGGGGCATTCATGCACGAATTCGACCCTCGCTCAATATTCGACGTCTCGGAGGAAGAACGGGAGGCACAGTTTGAGCGCCTCTACAAAGAACCCGGCTTTGCCATCTGGCTGGCCAATTTCCATGACATCATGACTGACATGAACGCCAACAATCTAATCTCCGAGTTTATGGCGAAAAAAATTCGTGAACGGGTTAATGATCCGCGAGTTGCCGATAAACTGATCCCCTCGCATCACGGCTTCGGCCAACGCCGGGTCCCCATGGAGACCAACTACTACGAAACCTATAACCGTGACAATGTTGCCCTGATCGATATTAACGACACGCCCATCGAACGCATCACGTCAACCGGTATCAGGACCACCGACAGGGACTATGAAGTAGACCTTATTATTTACGCTACCGGCTTCGATGCCGGCACTGGCGCGATGAGGCGCATAGATATTCGTGGTGTAGGGGGCCAAACCATTCAGGATAAGTGGTCACAGGCGCTTAGAACCTATATGGGCGTACAGATAGAAGGTTTTCCTAACCTGTTTACCCATGATGGCCCTCACGCTGCATTCTGTAACATACCGCGTTGTGCCCAGGTCACCGTCGACTGGGTCACCCAGCTGATGTGCCATATGCGCGACAGAGGCCTTGCCCGAGTAATGGCCACCGAAGCGGCAGAAATAGCGTGGACAAAACATGCCGTGGAACAGGCCAACAAAACCCTGTTAAGCAAGACCAAATCGTGGATTATGGGCGACAACGTCGAGGGTAAACCCCGCGACTTATTGCTGTATGCCGGTCCAGCACCGCTATACCGCAAAAAACTCTGGGACAGTGCGGCAAATAATTATGCAGGCTTTACCTTCGATCAGTAACATTGACTGACACCTGACCCGTCGCCACTTTCTCAGTCATTCCGGCAGTCAAAGAACCCCTCTTTGGCTACCGGAGGCTACCGGCGTTTCGCCTGGAACTCCCGGCTCACTCCTTAGGCCGATAAACTTTAATTGGGTGGTAAGCCTTTTGAAAACCCGGCTGATCAGCCCATTTCAAACCATTGGTCAAACCGCCGTCTACCACCATCGCCTGCCCGGTGACGAACGTCGAGCGATTGCCCGCCAGCCAGCAGGCCATCTGTGCAATGTCGTCGGGGATACCGGAACGCGGGATGGCCTGACTTTTTTCAAACATGGGTTTAACCCGGTCGACGAGGTCGTCGGATTTCCCCACACTATTGGCCGCCAGTGGCGTAGCGATAAACCCAGGACAAATAGCATTGACGCGAATATTGTGCTCGCCCAGCTCCATGGCGACTGATTTACTCATGTGTATCACTGCTGATTTCGCCCCTGCGTAAGCATGGGGGCTATAGCCCGCGTGTAAGCCGGCAATACTGCCGGTGTTGATGATGCTGCCCGACCTTTGTTTTTTCATCACCGGCGCAGCGTATTTCATGCCGAGAAATACCCCGCGCACCAGCACATCGTAGGTCATATCAAATTCATCGACCGGGGTATCTTCCACTGGGCCGAGCACGCCCCCAAAACCGGCATTGTTAAAAATACAGTCGAGCCTGCCCCACTGCGCTACAGCAAGGTCGACCGCCGCTTTTACCTGGGCTTCCTGACGAACTTCCACCTCGGCAAATACCGCGGCATCGCCTAACTCCTTTGCCAGTGCCTGACCCCGCTCAACCTGCATATCGGCGATCACCACACGGGCGCCTTCCTCGACAAACAGGCGCACACTGCGCTCGCCGATACCACTCGCACCGCCGGTAATTACCGCTACTTTCCCGTCCAGTTCCGCCATTTACAATTCTCCTGGGTTTAAACCCTTAGGTTTTTTAAATTTCAAAAATTTTCTCGTCGCCACGCCAATTAGTTATTGCGGATTGATTAAGCATCCCAGTCGTGTACCGGCATATCCTGTAACAGGTCTTCGATCTGCCGAGCCGATAGCTCCTGGTTTTCGATTAATCCGCGGGCTATGCGGCCCACGTAATTGATGTATTCCCGGTCCACCATCAAATCAATGATGTCCTCAGCGACCGCATCAAGCACATTTTCATGTTTATAACTGACATCCAGGTGCTGTGCACGCGGCAGGCTGAGCCGTAATTTTTCCAGCAGCAGCAGCTCGATAAGCGCATCGCGATAATCCTGTCCGCCATGCACCTCCCTGTAAGGTCTTTTCTGGTAAATCGCCTGAGCGACTGGTCCGGCAAAGCGAATCCGTGTGGTCACCAATGTTTCCCTGACCGCCAGTGGCCACAGCTCATCCAGCTCGTCGAGGCGCAGATGTATCTCGTTGACGTGGGGTGTTAATTCAAAACGCACCACACTGCGGTCGTGCCGCGAGTCGTGGTCACCGATCTTGGCGCCGAATACTCTGCGACGGTAATAATGGGAAACTACCACGTGACCTGCTTCGTGCATGGCGACAGTGGCGAGTTCTGTTTCTTCACTCATTGGTCGTCTTCCTGCCAGCGACTAACTGCCGAGAAGCTGGATCCCCCGCTCCCACGCCGTGACTCAGCCACAAGAATAAGTAAAAGCGTTTATCATTGCCATCTTTACGGTTGCGCACCGAACTTGTTACCGATACAGGGGGCTTCGCCACTTCATGTCTAACAACTCCAGGTCAAATGAAGCCACATCATGCGTTGTCATCGGTAGCCTGTACAACGGCGCTGTCAATGCGGCCAACGGCGGTTACATTTGCGGGTTGCTGGCCAGCTATATCGACGGCGATGCGGAAGTTCGAATTAGCAGTAGTTTCCCGGTCGAAAAACCCCTGCAGCCGGTGGCGACAGCGGCTGGCGGTATAGCCATGTATCTGGGCGACAGGTTACTTGGCAGCGCTCGCCCGACATCTGTAGATCTGGATATCCCGCTGCCACCAGACTACGAAACAGCTCGTCGCGCCGGCGAAAATTTTGTCTTTCTGCACCATGCCGACGTCAGGGGTTGCTATGTCTGTAGCCCCTTAAGAACCCCCGACCAGGGCCTGCGGGTGTTTATTGGCGCCCTGCCGGAAATCGCTGGGCGCGCGGTCGGGGAAAACCTGGTCGCTGCGGTGTGGCGGCCGACCCCCGATCTGGCCGATGCCCGAGACAACCGCGCCATCGACAACATCTACGTATGGTCGGTGCTGGATTGTCCGGGCGTTTATGCCCTGAAACTGCGCTACCCGCCATCGGGCATTCTGGTGCTGGGCAGTTGTGCCGCCAGCATCAAGCGCCCCTTACCCGTCGATCAACATTACATTGTCAGTAGCTGGCAGATCGCGCCAGCTGGAGAGCGCAAACTGCATATGGGCGTGGCCATCCACACCACGGACGGAGAGCTGATGGCCTGCGCCAAGCAGGTTTGTTTTGACGTCGGCGACACGCTGCCCCGTCCGCCCAAATAATCTAAACTGACTGAGGAAAAGGCGCTCGCCCTGCCAGCGGCTAGGCCAACAGTTTTTTAGCCAGGGGCTCCATACGCCCGGCGAGGTCAAAATCCAGATGGGTGAGGCCGCCCGCGCGGT
>JBFJZC010000288.1:0-3802 GCA_041622295.1 Porticoccaceae bacterium | reverse complement strand
GCCTTCGCCGTGGGCGGCGATGAGTGGTACAAAGGCTTGCAGCCCGTAAACCACGCCCCATAGATTGACATCCACCACCCAGTTCCAGTTGCGCATGCTGCAGGATTCGCTGTAGCCACCCACTGCGACACCGGCGTTGTTACTGATAACGTGGACCTTGCCGAAGGTCTCAATGGTCTTGTCTGCCGCGGCCTGCATAGACTCCATTTTGGTGACATCCGCGTGCACGCAGGCAGCCTCCAGGCCCTTGCCCTTAAGTTCGTCAACGGCCTGCTGGGCTTTATCCACTTCGATGTCGCCAATCATGACTTTCATGCCCGCGGCTGCAAAAGCACGGGCCATACCCAGACCCATGCCGCTGGCCCCACCGGTGATGAAGGCGACTTTGCCTTTTACGTCTTGCATAATTTTTCCTCGTTGCTGTTGCCGTCGCACACGCTGCCCCTGGCGGGTGACGTTTGCTGTGGCCCCGATTATAGTGACCCGCCAGCTTTGCCCAAGCGCTCGCCTGGGTCAAGCAACAAACTTATTTCGACAACTTATTTCTAAGCTTTATTTTCAGGCTTTTCCGGTCAGCCTGTCTTGATAACTTATTTTGACAGGATTCCCGGTGGCAGCCCACCGGCCTGTTTCGTGCCCTTCAGCGCCGCGCAATTATCGGCCCAGTCATACCCGGCCATCAGGCGTTTATGCCGCGACTGAATCATGGCACGCATGGTGGGATCGGTAAAAATATAGGGCTGATTGTCGATGATAGCTTCCAGTACCTGTTTGCCGACGGCGTCGGGATGCAGGCCGCCAGCCAGCACGTCGGCGATACTTTCTTTCTCGCTGGGTGGTGCCGCACCGCCGTATTCGTCCTGCCGGTTGCGGGTGGAGGAGGCGATATTGGTGGCCACCGCGCCAGGACATAACACGGATATGCCCAGATTAGTTTTACGATTTTCCGCCATCATGGTTTCCATAATGCCAACCACGGCGAATTTGGTAGCATTGTAAGGTCCGGCACCGGCCAGACCGACCATGCCCGCCATCGATGCCGTGCTGACCACATGGCCACCTTCACCATGAGAGAGAATCAGTGGGACAAAAGCCTGCAGGCCGTGAACAACGCCCCACAAGTTGACGTCCACCACCCATTCCCAGTTACTCATTCGACAGGTTTCGCTTTTGCCGAAGACCCCAATACCAGCGTTATTGCTGAGTACGTGTACCTTGCCAAAGGTATCGATGGTTTTTTGTGCGGCCGCGAGTACATCTTCGCGTTTGGTGACATCAAGCACCACCCCGGCGACATCGCGGCCTTTGGCTTTGAGATCATCAACCTGTTTCTGTAGTGGTCCGGCCTCAATATCGGCAAGCATCACCTTCATGCCCGCCTCTGCAAAGGCGCGCGCCATGCCCAGCCCCATGCCGCTGGCCGCACCGGTGACAAATGCTACTTTTCCTTTTACGTCTTTCATGTTGTGCCCTTCAGTTGTGGTTATTTTTTATGCAAATTAGGCGCTGGCGCTCGCCAGCATTGACACTGTGTCCGCGGTCAAATTCAGGTCAATTGACTTTTCGATATCTGCCCATTGTTCCAGACTGGTGGCGCTGACGATGGGCGCTGTAATACTCGGGCGCGCCATCAGCCAGGCCAACGCTACCTGCGCAGGTGTCGCGCCCAGATCACCTGCGACCTGGTCCAGCGCGTCGAGTATTTTCATGCCGCGATCGTCGAGCTTTGATTTCACCATGCCGCCGCGCTGACTGCCTGCAAGATCGGCCTTACTGCGATATTTCCCGGTCAGGAAACCCGCTGCCAGAGCAAAGTAGGGAATAACCCCGAGACCATTGGCGACACAGGTAGGCTCCAGTGATGATTCATAATCGGTGCGATCGTACAGGTTGTAATTGGGTTGCAGGCTTTCATACCGGGCCAGGCCTTTATCGTTTGCAACCTGCAGGGCTTGTGCTAGCCGCTCAGCACTGTAATTAGACGCGCCGATAGCGCGGATCTTGCCTGCCTTGATCAGATCAGTATAGGTTGACAGGGTTTCTTCCAGTGGCGTTTCCTGGTCATCCATGTGGGCCTGATACAGATCGATATAATCGGTGCCAAGGCGCTTCAGCGAAGCGTCCACGGAGTGGGTAATGTGGGCTCTTGAAAGCCCTTTAGCGCCAGGCCCCATTTCCATGCCGCACTTGGTGGCAATGATCAGCTTGTCGCGTTGACCGCCACGGGCAAGCCATTTACCGATCAGGTCTTCAGATTCACCGCCCTTGTGGCCGGGCACCCAGGAGGAGTAAACATCTGCGCTGTCGACCATGTTGAGCCCTGAAGCAATAAACGCGTCAAGCAGAGAGAGCGAAGTTGCTTCATCAGCGGTCCAGTTAAAAACATTGCCGCCAAATACCAGCGGCCCGACCTTTAAGCCCGATCCGCCCAGCTCTTTGTGAGCCATCATTTTTTGTCCCCTGTAAAGGCCAGTCTCGTTTGCCGATTTTATAAAAGTAGTCCAGTAATGAGCTTAAGGAAAATTATCCGGACCTCCGCTCATCGCATCTGGTGTACTTAGAAACTGGGTGTTTCCCGAGTACCGCAGGGCGTGCAAGGGGCCTGGCAGGAGTTAGTCAGGAATCCCGTCCAGCTTGTGCTATGTCGTCACCATCGGGCTCGCACGCCAGCATAATTGTTGGCGTGCGAGAAAGCTGATTAACACCTTGTTAAAAATTTCCGGTTGATCCAGATTGGCCGCATGGTCGGCATTGTCAATAATGACCTTCTGAATATCGGGGATCTTGCGCGCCATGTAGTCCGCTGCGCCCAGGAATTCTCGATCCTGGGCGCCGACCAGCACCAGCACCGGTACGTTGATATTGCCGAGATTGTCGATCATCCGTGAATCCTTGTGGGTCATGATGCCGCGGGCGGCGTGGATAAGGCCCCAGACGTCGGTATGCCACTCGGCGTGAACCTCCTTGCTTTTGGAGAGGGCGGCCAGCCCTTTGCGTTCCAGTGAGGCGGCGGTGCGCTCGCAGCTCTGGTTCCATTTATCGCGCGCTGTGTCGCTGCGAAAGCCGGGGCCGCTGTTGAGGCTAGCCATGGCTAGCACTCGCTGGGGATACCTGAGTTGAAACTGGAAGCTCATAACCCCGCCCAGGGAATGCCCGCCAATCACCGCTTTGTCGAGATGACAGGCATCCAGAATAGCGGCGATATCGTCAACCGTGTGTTCAACGCTATACAGCGCTGGGTCCTGTGGGCTGTCACTGCGGCCGTGACCACGCAGATCCCAGGTGATGATTCGAAATGTTTGCTTTAAGGCCTCGACCTGAGCGGCCCACATTTGCGTTGCTGCCGCGTGACCGTGCGACAGAAGGATAGGCAGGGCGCCTTCGGGGCCCTGGATGTCGTAATAAATATTCACGCCATCGCGATTAATGTATGTCACAGGGCAAATATTCTCGTTGCCGTTGCCGTAACCAGAGCACTCAACGTCCTGTCCACGTCGGCGGACGCTTCTCGAAAAAAGCTGCCACGCCTTCCGTGGAGTCATGGGAGGCCATGTTCACCTGGCGGGCCTTTGCTGTTAGCTGCCAGCCGAGCGCATCGTCGGCCGATGCCAGGGCGTCCAGGGCTTGCAGGGACTGCTGCACGGCAATGGGGGCGTTCGCTGTGATCTGTGCCGCCAGGGCCAGTGCACCCGTCAGGGCGCCACCGGGTTCGGTGAGTTCATTGACCATGCCAAATCGATGTGCCTCGCTGGGTGACAGCTCGGCGCCGGTCAGCATCACCTGCTTGGCGATATTGAGCGGC
>JBFJZC010000287.1:0-3819 GCA_041622295.1 Porticoccaceae bacterium | reverse complement strand
GCCTCATCAACCTTGGTGATAATGGTACCCGTCAGCTCGATTTCACTGAAAACACGTACTATTTCATCGGTAATGGTTTTCTGCGCTGTCGCCGACAGAGCCAAATATACCTTAATATTGTGACCCGCGCCCTTCAGCGTGGCAAATTGTTGTGACAGCCCTAAATCGCGTTGACTCATGCCGGCGGTATCGATGAGCACCAGCCTCTTGTCTGCCAGTTTGTCCAGAGCGATGGCCAGGTCATTGCGATTGGAAGCCAGCAGCACGGGTATGTCGAGCAGTTTACCAAAGGTATCCAGCTGTTCCTGCCCGCCAATACGGAAGCAGTCAGTGGTCACCAGGCCGATATGGCCGCGTCCGTGTTGCAGGGCATAGCGAGCCGCCAGTTTGGCGACAGACGTGGTTTTGCCGACGCCTGTGGAGCCGACAATCGCAATGACACCGCCGGACTCAAGGATGTTTTGATCAGGCTCTTTTAGCATCTGGGAAATTTTCACCAGCGCTTTTTTCCAGGCGCCGGTAGCAGTCTCGTCGACAGGGACGCCTGCAGCCAGTCGACTGCAAAACTCCCTGTCCAGTCCCAGACCGGCGAGCTGACGAATTAACTTCGTTCGCAAAGGGTATTGACGCGCGGTCTCCCGCCAGGCGAGTTGTGATAACTCTCCTTCCAGCAGGCCGCGTAGTGTCGCAAGCTCCCTGCGCATCTCAGTCAGCGCGGTGTCGTTTGTCGATACCCTCATAGCGTCGGTCGCGGACGCTTTGTCGATTGTCGCGTTGCCGGTTGCCGGTTTGTTGACCGCAACGTTGGATGTCGGAGCGGCGTTGGCCAGGGCGTCGTTAACAGGCGCGTTGCTAATCGAAGCGCTGTTAATCGAAGCAGCGGTGTTGGCCTTACCGTTGCCGGTATTCAGGGGGGCGGCGGCAACGCCAGCGGCTGCGCCTTGCCCTGGATCGGCAGCATTTGGCCGCGGTTGCACGGGTACCGTTTCGGCGCTGGCCATTTGCTCTTCGATGTCTTCTTCGAAATCGATGGCTGCTGTGATCTCGACGCTGTTTTCGAGACGCTTGCTGGCCAGAATCACCGCATCAGGTCCCCAGAACTCGCGCACACTGCGCATGGTGGCTTTCATGTCACTGCCTGTAAATTTCTTGATTTTCATGTCGCTTCTCCTACCGACTGGCGGCTTTGATGCGTGGCACAAGTGTTTCGTAAGCGGCCTGTTTCCCGCGTGGCATAAGGCATAACGCTCGATATCATCTAATTGGCCTTGCCTGCTGTACTGGTAACCCGGATCCGTTTGTTGGCAGGGATTTCTTCAAAGGCCAGCACGTGCATGCCTGGGTTGGCGCCCCTGACCAGGCGCGATAGCCAGGCCCTGAGAGACGACGACACCAGCAGTACCGGCGTCCGGCCCTCTGCGGTTTGAGTTTGTGCGTATTCATTGATCTGCCGGAGCATGCGGTCGGTCAGACCTGGCTCCAGGCCACCCCCTGTTGTTGACCCCTGTAGGACACTAAGCAATATCTGTTCCAACTCGGTATCCAGGGTCATAACATCCAGTTCGTTCTCCATCCCGTTGATATGCTGATAGATTGTTCTGCTCAGGGCGACTCTTACCTGTGCTGTTAAAGTGTCAGCTTCTTGACTCTTGCTGCCGCGCTCAGTCAGGTTTTCGGCGATAGTGCGGACATCTCGTACCGGAATACCTTCCTCAAGCAGGTTCTGCATGACTTTCAGGATAACGCTGAGGGACAGAGTGTTGGGCACCAGGTTTTCCACCAGCTTGGGAGAGGATTTGGCCAGTTGATTGAGCAGCTGCTGGACCTCGTCATGACCCAGCAGGTTGTGGGCGTGTTGCTTCAGCAATTCGCTGAGGTGAGTTGCAATGACAGTACTGCAATCGACCACCGTATACCCCATGGCCTGGGCTTCATCCCGTTGGTTCGGTTCGATCCAGACCGCTTTCAGGCCAAATGCAGGGTCACTGGTCTCGACACCTCGCAAGGTGCCAAACACCTGCCCCGGATTAATGGCCAACTCCTTGCCGGGGTGAACTTCCGCTTCGCCGACCGGGACATCCAGCAACGTAATGCGGTAGGTATTGGGTGGCAGGTCGAGGTTGTCGCGGATATGAACCGCCTGGACCAGAAAACCGAGATCCTGGGACAGCTTTTTGCGCACACCCTTGACGCGACCGAGCAACTCACCACCCTGGTTTTTGTCTACCAGGGAAATAAGGCGGTAACCGACCTCAAGACCGATAACATCGACGGGGGGTACGTCTTCCCAGCTTAACTCGCGCTGCTCGGCGGGCGCGGCCGGTGCTGACTCGACAATGTCAGTTTTCTCAGCGGCGTCCGCCTGGGTAAGCATCAAGGCACCACCTATCATCAGGCCCGCCAAAGACAGGAATACCAGGTTAGGCATGCCTGGTACCAGCCCCAGTGCGCCTAACACGCAGCCAGTGATCATGAGAGCGCGCGGGTTTTTGAACAGCTGAGTGACTACCTGTTGACCCATATCCTGCGCATCGGACACCCGTGTCACTATAATTGCGGCGGCTGTTGACAGTAGCAGGGAGGGGATTTGTGCGACCAGGCCGTCGCCGATGGTTAGTAACACATAGTTGTGGGCGGACTGCGCCATCGACAGGTCGTGCTGCAACATGCCGATGGCCATGCCACCAATGATATTGATAAAGAGAATCAAAATACCGGCCACGGCGTCGCCGCGGACAAACTTGCTGGCGCCATCCATTGCGCCATAAAAATCCGCTTCACGGCCAACGTCCTGACGTCGCTGGTGTGCTTCCTCCTGGGTGATCTGCCCTGCGTTCAGGTCTGCATCAATGGCCATCTGCTTGCCGGGCATGGCGTCGAGAGTAAAACGTGCGGACACTTCGGATATGCGTCCGCCACCTTTGGTGACAACAACGAAGTTGATAATCACCAGGATGGCGAATACCACCAGACCCACAGCGTAGTTGCCGCCGACCACGAAATCACCGAAGGCCTCAATCACCTTGCCCGCAGCATCAGTGCCCTCGTGGCCGTTGAGCAGTACCACGCGTGTGGAGGCAATATTGAGTGCCAGCCTCAATAGCGTGGCAATCAACAATACGGTGGGGAAGACAGCAAATTCGAGTGGCCGAGCTGTGTAGACCACGGCCAGTAAAACGATCAACGACAGAGAAATGTTGAAGGTAAACAGCAGGTCGAGCATAACCGGCGGCAGTGGTAACACCACCATCGCCAGCATGACGACGACCAGCACTGGTGTGCCCGCGCCGACCAGCATCCCCGGCAGGGATCCGGGATCCGAGAGGGTTGCTGGGCGGTTGCTCCTGGGTGCGTCGAGAGCTTTCATTATTTAAGGCCTTTAGCCAAATCTTCCGGCACTGGCAGGTTGCTGGGCGGTTGTGGCCGGGGATCTGTAGGCTTCAGGGTTTTCTCCAGTTGATACACATAAGCCAGCACCTGGGCTACCGCGACGTATAGTTGCGCGGGTACTTCGTGATCGATTTCCGTGGTTGCGTATATCGCCCGCGCTAGCGGCGGGGCGGCGAAAATGGTGATGTTGTTTTCCCCGGCGATATCCCTGATTCGGGCGGCTACCAGATCTCTGCCCTTGGCGACCACAACCGGTGCCCGGGCGCTCTGGTCATCGTATTTCAGCGCCACCGCATAGTGAGTCGGGTTGGTGATAACGACGCTGGCTGTCGGTACTTGCTCAAGCATGCGTTGCTGGGAGCGTTCCCGCTGCAAAGCGCGCATGCGGTTCTTAACCTCGGGGCGGCCCTCGGTTTCCTTGGATTCGTC
>JBFJZC010000286.1:0-3859 GCA_041622295.1 Porticoccaceae bacterium | reverse complement strand
CGCTCAAACATCAGGCCTGACAACATACACTGCCAGCCGCCATTGACCTCGCCAACCCGCTGACTATCGCTAACCCGGACATTTTCAATAAACACTTCACTGAGCCCCAGCATGTTGCAGCCAAACGTTTTTAGTCGTCTTATCTCGACTCCGGGGGTATCGTTTGGCACCAAAAACGCGGTGATACCCTTTTGGTAGGGTGCATCGTTATCTGTTTTGCAGTAAAGCGTAATGACATTATTTTTCGCATCTGCCGCGGTCGAAAATACCTTCTGACCATTAATCACCCAGCTATCGCCGTCGGCGACCGCCAATGTGCGCATATTCCCTGCATCGGAGCCAGCATCCGGTTCTGTCATTGAGATTGACATGCGGATCTCACCCTTTATCAGTTTGGGGAGGTAATATTTTTTCTGCGTCTCACTGCCATTGTGTAACAGGGTAAGACCACTGAATGCGGACAAGCCGTATGCTTCAAGGAAGGGGTACGCCTTGCGGCCAAGTTCCTCGCTGACAATGACCATGTCAACAACATTACCCCCATAGCCCCCATATTGCTCGGGAAATGGCAAGCCTAGCAGACCCATTTCCACCCATTTCTCGTAGACTTCGTAAGGATAAAGGCCGTTTTCGTCATGCTCTCGAAGGTAATCAGAGGTGGCGACGTGGTCCATCATTTTACGGAGGTTATTCCTGAGAATGACTTGCTCTTCGTTTAGATCAAAATCCATAAAGCACCCCAGCTTTTAGTTTGTCCGTAAGACAGTGAGTAAATCAGCCCGGCCCGATACTACAGCCAGATAGTGCAGGAAACAGCCATCCCTGGTGGCAGCTTTTAGGTGCTAGCTGCTTTACGCCAGCATCGACGTCGTGGTGTATAAAATCAGCTCCAGGCCCCATCACCACATTATGCTTGCCGCTGACCCGTGACGGGTCAGCTGGTTAATACAAAAGACCCATGCTGCCTCTAACTGGGCATCACCGAGCTGCCGTTATTCTGAATGGAAAATCCGCCATCGACCATCAGGATAGCGCCGGTGATATAGGACGCGCCCGGCACCACAAAGCTGAAAACGCCATGAGCGATTTCCTCGGCCAGCCCGTAGCGCTTTAACGGCACTCGGCGACGGGCAAATTTATCTTTGTGCTCTTCCGGAATCACCTTGGTGAGGCCCGTGCGAATCGCGCCTGGGCAAATGCAGTTGACTGTAACACCCTGGGTGCCCAGCTCGACCGCCAGCGCCCGGGTAAGGCCAATAACACCGTGCTTGGCCGCCGTGTAGGGGCTGGCAAAGGCGCTGCCACCGACGCCTTCGGTGGAGGCAATATTGACGATGCGGCCTTCACCACTTTTTTGCAGGTGGGGCAGTGCCGCGCGAATGGTGCGATGCAGGGCATTGAGATTGACGTTAAAGCAACGCTCCCAGACTTCTTCGTAGCGTTTACTCTGGATGCGCGCCGAGGCGTCGATGCCGGCGTTGTTTACCAGAATATCGAGGCCACCAAATTCAGCGACGATCTCTTCGACAACGCGAGGAATTTCTTCGGCATTGGTCAAGTCCAGCACCCAGCCCCTGGCAATCCCGCCCGCCTCAGTAATTTCCCTGACGGTCTCGTCCACGGCATCCTGTTTTAAATCCAGAATCGCCACTTTGGCGCCTTCGTCGGCAAACAGGTAGGCGGTGGCACGCCCCATACCGCTGGCTGAACCGGTTACCAGAGCAACTTTACCCTCTATGGAACGGCTCAGCTGGCTTAATCTTTTTTTCGTCATCGTCGACTCCTTTTAGTCATAGTTTGCTGAGAATTTGTATAACGTGGCAGCGGTATTTTATTCAGGCCTGCTCTGTGAGCCCGGCATTGATCGCACCAGTTTTTTCTAATGCGTGTATCTCCTCTGCCGAGAAACCCGCTTCTGTTAGCACCATCTGTGTGTGCTCACCTGGTCTCTCGATATGGTTGTCATCGTGCGAAGGGTTATTGCTGCTGCTCTTTCGAAAGTCGACAGACAAAAACCTGGTTAATTTTCAGGTACCGCAAAAAGTACGCGTTACCTCCTGCTCGGGCGTCGGCGCCATGGCGAAGGCACTAAATTCCTGACGATACGCAAAGGGTCTGGCCAGCACATCGACGAGTTGATGAAACAGCGCGAAATCTTGTGACTGTGTGGCCTGCTGAATCGCGGCCTCTACCCAGTGGTTGCGGGGAATATAGGCCGGGTTTTTGCTGACCATTAGCGCGTAGGCAGTCGCTGCATCAATATCCTGCCTGGCCAGCAACGCCTGCCACCTTGCCAGCCAGGGCTGAAACGCAGCGGATAGTTGATATATCTCAGCCGGGATATTTGTCTCATCTTTTGGCCCGAGGTGATCGGTTAGCGCGCGAAAGGTAAGCGTGTAATCGCTACCCTGCTCCGCCATTAATTGCAGCAAATCCATGGCTAATTGATTGGGCTCAGCGCCAGCTTCAGCGAAGCCCAGCTTTGCTGCCATCAAGCCCTGGTAATGGGTATCGAATGTAGCGGTGTAGCTGCCCAGCGCCTGTTGCGCTTTGTGGAGCGCTTGCGCTTCGACATCGTCCAGTAACGGCAGCAGGGCCTGGGCCAGCCAGCTCAGATTCCAGCCGCCAATATCGGGCTGATTGCTGTAGGCATAACGGCCCTGGTGATCGATAGAACTAAACACCTTGTGGGGGTGGTAGTGATCCATAAACGCGCAGGGCCCGTAATCCACGGTGTCGCCGCAGACCAGCATATTGTCGGTATTCATCACGCCGTGAATAAAACCTACCGCCATCCACTGCGCGATGAGACGGGCCTGAGCCTCAATCACGCAACTCAGCAGCGTGGTGTAGGGGTCTGCGCCCGAGCTTGCCTGTGCGGCCTCCACAGCGGCTTTGTAATGCCGATCTATCACGTAATCTGCCAGGGCTTTAACCGAGTCCAGGTCGTTGCGGGCAGAAAAATATTGAAAGGTGCCGATGCGTATATGGCTGCGGGCGACGCGGGTCAAAATTGCGCCGGGTAACAGCTTCTCGCGTACCACCTGGTCGCCGGTGGTCACGGCGGCCAGCGCCCGTGTGGTGGGAATGTTTAGGGCTGCCATGGCTTCGCAGAGAATGTATTCCCGAAGCACTGGCCCCAGTGCGGAGCGGCCGTCGCCCATACGTGAGTAGGGTGTGGGTCCAGCGCCTTTTAGCTGAATGTCGTAGCGCTGCTTATCTTTGCCAATCACTTCGCCCAGCAAGATCGCCCGGCCATCACCCAGTTGCGGATTCCAGCTACCAAACTGGTGAGCAGCATAAACAGTCGCGATGGGCCTAAGGTTTTCAGGAGCTAAGTTTCCGGACAAAATCTGTAGCGCATCCGGGCCTTCGAGGGCACTCAATGGCAAATTTAGCTGCTCTGCCAGCTCCCGGTTCAGGCGAATCAGCGTTGGCGCCGATACCGGCGTTGGCTGTTGCGCTGAATAAAACTGTTCACCGAGCTCAAGATAACTGTTCAGGAACGGGATCGACGCAAAGGCTGTCATATATTTTTTACCACAAGTCTGGATGGAATAAGCTGAAAAGGCATAAAACTAAGCGTTTCATGAATAACCATTTTGTCAACTGCCACTATAACAGGCCGATTGACCAATTTGACCGCAAGCCAGTCAAAGCGTTGCTTATCCACTGCAGATGCTAGCGATCCAAAACTTGCCGGGAATGTGGTCATCGACCATACTCGCGCTAACAATCAAACTTATCCTGGCCGTCCTATTCGGAGAAAATAAAATGGCGAAACACGTATTTATTACCAAGCCCGGCGACAACGTCCGGATGGAACCCAAGGACGAATATACCCACGAACCCGAAGCGG
>JBFJZC010000285.1:0-3860 GCA_041622295.1 Porticoccaceae bacterium | reverse complement strand
GTGGCTACGGCCTGAGATACCGACGTTTTTTGTCGCCGGTGAACCCTTGAACCTGATCCGGGTAGTGCCGGCGTAGGAATAGGATTGTCAAAACCTTCCCATTTAGCGCGCATAGTCCGGGTCTCCATAAACATTTAGTTGGTTTCGGAGGCTCTCGTGAAATTCCATTGGTTACCCCTTTTATTGCCCACGCTCGTCCTGCCAGGTGCTCTGCTAGGCATGTCAGCTTTTGCTGCGTCCGCTGAGGATGCCAAACAGCCAGTCCTGCAGGAGATCGTGGTTACCGCCACCTTTCGCCACCTCGACCTGCACCGGGTACCCGCCAGTTTGACCGTGATCAATCAAGCGACAATTGCGGCGCGCAGTGCCGGGCACGTTGAGGACATACTCAATACCGCACCTAACGTGAATTTTGCTAGCGGGGCCTCGCGGGGGCGCTACATTCAAATTCGCGGTATCGGCGAGCGCAGCCAGTTTGTCGACCCGATAAACCCTTCCGTCGGTATGGTGATTGACGACATTGATGTCAGCGGCATCGGCAATGCGGGCACCTTGTTTGATGTGCGCCAGGTAGAAATTCTGCGTGGCCCACAGGGCACGCGCTTTGGCGCCAATGCGCTGGCAGGTATGGTGAATATCCATACCAACGAGCCGACGGAACGTTTCGAAAGTGCTATTGAGGGCGGTTACGGTAATTACCATACCTGGAGTACGGGCGGTGTGGTCAGCGGCCCACTGACAGATACCCTGCTGGGCCGTCTGGCGGTTCAGCAGCAGAACAGTGATGGTTATATCGACAACGATTTTCTCGGTCGTGACGATACCAATAACCGGGACGAAAGGACTGCGCGGGGTAAAATCCGTTGGCTCGCCGGTGATGATGTCACGGTTGATGTGACCGGACTCTATCTCGATATTGATAATGGTTACGATGCTTTTTCCCTCGATAATACTCGCCACACACTGTCTGACCAGCCCGGTCATGATCGGCAGGAAACTGGCGCCATTGCCGTTACCACCACCTGGACAGGTAGCGATGCCTTTACGGTGCAGGCCATTACTTCATGGTCGGATTCCAACCTCGCATACGGCTACGATGAGGACTGGAGCTTCAATGGCCTGTGTACGGGCACGCCCTGCGAAGGTTGGGAATATTCGTCAACCGACGATTATCTGCGGGATCGCGAGGCAGGCCGCATAGAACTGCGCTTAACGTCTACCGAGACTGGGCGTCTTGCCGGGCATACCGACTGGGTCGCCGGTATTTACCTTGATCAACGTGATGAGGCTCTGCAACGTCAGTTTTTTGATTGGCTGCTATACGTTCCGGATGCGCAATTCACCAGTGATTACGACACCGAAAATACCGCGTTCTATGGGCAACTGGCGACCCACGTTAGTGATCGCCTCACCATTACGCTGGGTGCTCGCTGGGAGCGTTTTGAAGCGGACTATCGGGATAGCAATGGCGTTGCCGCGACACCGGATGAGAATTTATGGGGTGGCCAGCTCAGCGTTGAGTACAACCTTGACAATCAGACCATGATTTATGGTCTGATATCGCGAGGCTACAAGGCTGGTGGCGTGAATGGCGAAGCGGTGGGGCGGGCTGAAACCAGCGGTTTCTCGCCGTCAGTCGTCGCCTTTTTGCGGGATCGCCTGGAGTTCAATACCGAGACATTGCTGAACTGGGAGCTGGGTCTCAAGGGCCGATACCGCGACGACACGTTACAGTTGCGCCTGTCTGCGTTTTATATGGATCGTGACGATATTCAGCTCAAGGGCTGGTACAACGAAGGACCCCTGTTCGTCGGTTATACAGACAATGCCGCTAGCGGCAAAAACCTCGGCCTGGAGCTGGAAACGCTGTGGCAGTTCAGTGAGCGTGTACAGTTGTTTGCCAACATTGGCTGGCTGGATACCGAAATTGATAACTTCATCGTTAACGTCAACGATACCCTGGTCGATAAAAGCGGACGTGATCAGGCCCATGCACCCAATTATCAGTTCAACATCGGCGGCCGTTATGATTTTGGCGACGGCTTATACGCCCGCCTGGAAATGGACGGCAAGGACAAGTTCTACTTTTCCGACAGCCACGACCAGCAGTCGGACAGTTATGAGCTGGTCAACGCCAGTTTCGGTTATCAGGGTCAGCATTGGGATTTAACTCTGTGGGGGCGCAACCTTACCGACGAGGACTACGCGACCCGAGGTTTCTATTTCGGCAACGATCCGCGCAAATTTTATGTCAACGAAGAATATGTCCAGTACGGTGAGCCAAGGGTATTTGGTGCGACCGCAAAATATCGCTTTTAGTTAAGGAGAATAGGTGTGTTGCTAACGGCTGAGATCAGTATGTATCCACTGGCGGAAAACTACATTCCAGCCATCGATGGCTTTATCGAAAAGCTCAACAGCTACGCTGCACTGAAAGTGCAGACTTTCCCCACCTGCACCGTTATTGTCGGCGAGCAGGACAGGGTGATGGATGTACTGAAAGAAGCGATGGCATGGAGCCATAATACTGACGGCAAGGCAGTTTTCGTGACCAAGTTTATTCACAATTACGAAGCCCTGTAGCTGGTGGAGCTGTCTGGTTTGCCGGGACTTGTAAGCACAGCGGTCAATCAGCTGCTGGCGACCTCAGTATGGGAGATGACAGCTGTGCTGCTCTCCATCGCCTACCTGTTGCTTGCCTTGCGGGAAAATAGCTGGTGCTGGTATTGCGCATTTGTCAGCACCGTTATCTATACCCTGTTGTTCTGGGATGTCAGCCTGCTGATGCAGGCGACGCTCAATCTCTACTATATGGTGATGGCCGTCTATGGCTGGCAACAGTGGCGACGTGGCGGTGCTAATCACGCGGGTCTGGCTATACGTCGATGGCCACTGGGACGCCACCTAGTCGCCGTGGTCGGTGTCACATTGTTGACAGTGATTTCCGGTGCTCTGCTGGCGCATAATACATCGGCTACACTGCCCTATCTGGATTCGTTCACCACCTGGGGCAGTGTGCTGACGACCTGGATGGTAGCCAGGAAAATAATCGAAAACTGGCTCTACTGGATCGTTATCGATGGCGTTTCGATAGTGCTGTACCTTGACACCGGCATGTATCTCACCGCGCTTTTATTTGCGGGCTACGTGATAATCGTTATATTTGGTTATCTGTCCTGGCGAAAACACCTGGAGCTTGCCAATGTCACTGTCTGATGAAACCCGGATCGCCTTCGATACCTGGCCGGAATGGCGTCTGGCGCTCGACAATCCGCCGACCATGATCAGACGTTTGTCCGGCGGACTCACCAACCAGCATTATCTGCTTAAAGCCGGGGGGCTCAGGGTGGTGATGCGGGTCAATCAGGTCGACAGCGACCGGCTAGGTATTGACCGGCGACGCGAGCAGAAAATATACGAGGGGCTCGCTGGCAAGGCCTTTGCGCCGGTAATTTTTTACTGTAATCCTGAGCAGGGCGTGCTGGTAACACAGTACATCGAGGGCCGGCAGTGGCAGCCTGATGATCTGGATGATCCCGACAAACTGTCTAATCTGCTGGCGCTTATCGCCGATATTCACAGTGTTAAAAAGGCTATCCCGCCTTTTGATTACAGTGCCCATGTACGCAACTACTGGCAGCGGCTTTGTGAAAGCAGGCAGCCTTTTCCGATGGCGGCGCTTAAGTTATATCGCAGTATCGAATCGCGTTTGCCCGAGTTTCAGTCAGCCATTAAAGACCCCGTGCTCTGCCACCACGATCTGACACCTGCCAATATTATTGAAACGGGAGAGGGGCAACTGATGGTGCTGGACTGGGAGTATGCCGGTGCCGGTTTGCCGTTAGTAGAGGCCATCGGTG
>JBFJZC010000284.1:0-3863 GCA_041622295.1 Porticoccaceae bacterium | reverse complement strand
GCAGCGGGGCATTGCCTATATTTCGATTATGACCGATCCAGTTTATGGCGGTGTGTCGGCCAGCCTGGCCATGCTGGGGGACATAAATATAGCGGAGCCCGGTGCCAGATCAGGGTTTGCCGGGCCAAATATAATTGAACAAACTATCCGCCAGAAACTACCTGCAGGTTTTCAGCGCAGTGAATTCCTGCTTGAGCACGGCGCCATCGATATGATCGTATCGCGCAGCGATATGCGGGATACAGTTGCCAGCTTACTCAGTAAATTGACTGGGCAGGCAGAACCCGGGCCGGATGACAAAGATATTGGTGGAACCGCACCGAACCCTGACAATTCCGCGCCCGACGGTGAGGACGATCCTGAATCCGACGTCACTGAATGAATGGCTGGCGCTGCTAGAAAAGCGTCACCCTAACGCCATAGACCTCGGCCTGTCGCGGATATCACTGGTTGCCGAGCGTTTAGGCCTGTTGCCGCCCGCCTCGCGGGTGGTCACTGTCGCCGGGACTAATGGCAAGGGGTCCTGCGTCGCCTTTCTCGAACACATGCTCCTGTTCGGCAATACAACAGACCATGGCAACGATAATTATCATGGTAACGATAACTATGTTGTCGGGTGTTATACATCGCCCCATGTCACGCGCTACAACGAACGTATTCGGGTCGCAGGAAAGCCGGTCGAGGATGCGATAATTTGTCAGGCATTTGCCAGTATCGACCGCGTTTGTGATGATGTAAGCCTGACTTATTTCGAGTACGGCACGCTGGCGGCCTTACTGATTTTTCAGCAATTAGATGTTGATATCGCCTTACTGGAGGTCGGTCTCGGCGGGCGACTGGATGCAGTTAATATCATCGATGCTGATGTCATGGTTATTACGTCGATTGATCTCGATCACCAGGACTGGCTGGGTTGCGATCGTGAGAGTATAGCGCTCGAGAAAGCTGGCATCGCGCGCGCTGGCAGGCCCCTCGTCTGTGGAGAACAGGCGCCACCAACGACCTTATTGCCTCGGCTAGGTGAAATTGGCGCGGAAGTTTGTTTACTGGGTTCGCATGCCTTCCACTACGAGATTAAGGGCGAAACGCTGAATCTGACGTGCACTGACAATGACGGTGATAAACGACAGTATGCCGATTTGCCCCATCCACAGCTGCCGGTTGTGAGCGCCTGCTGTGCGGTTCAAGCCATGCTTTGTTTAGGCATAGCGCCAGAGCACGATACAGTCCGGCGTGCGTTTGCTGAAACACAACTCATTGGTCGTTTTCAGCATGTCCGCTGCCATGGGCGAAATGTTGTGCTCGACGTTGCCCATAATCCCGCGGCGACGGGTCTGCTGGCTGAGAGACTGCAGGATTATCTGGAACGTAGTGGCGGCGCGCGGGTGCTCGGACTGTTTGGCGTCCTGGCTGATAAGGATGTCAGCGGCATGATAATGCCGTTACTGCCGGTGGTTTCTGCCTGGCATGTGAGTGATTTAGACGGTGTTCAGCGGGCGGCGAGCGGGGAGGAAATAGCCCTTGCCCTGCACCGAGCCGGTGTCGATGCACTGACACATCGCAGCGTAGCCGAGGCCCTGTCGTTGATTATCGGGCAAATGGGGATTAACGATTTGTTGGTTATATTTGGCTCCTTCTATACAGTAGGCGAGGCGATGCAGGTGCTCGACGGAGAACATACGGCAGGGTGGACGGTGGCATGAGGCAGAGAATTGTCGGTGTGGTTGTACTGGTAGTGTTAGCTGCTGTCCTAACGCCCTTGCTGCTCAATCTAGATGGTGATTACGCTGTCGATCAGCGCAGTCAAATTCCGCCGCGGCCGAATATCGTTCCGGTGGAAATTCCCCAATCGGAGGCCGTAGCTGGACTGGAGCGGACCAGCGATCCTGAACAGCTATTCGATCTCGATGAAAGCCGGCAGGAAGTGACGAGCCAGCCGGGCGAAGATAAAACCATTGCTGTGGAGACACCGCCGGGGCTTACTGCCGAAGGCATCCCTGAATCGTGGGTTCTGCAGGTGGCCAGTTTTTCTGATCAGGGCAAGGCCAGGACGCTGACCGAAAGTCTTCTTGCAGATAAGTATCACGCCTATTCGCGACACTTTGCA
The DNA here is from genome assembly GCA_041622295.1 of Porticoccaceae bacterium. Classification (GTDB taxonomy): domain Bacteria; phylum Pseudomonadota; class Gammaproteobacteria; order Pseudomonadales; family Porticoccaceae; genus HB2-32-21. Next base: position 1,756 of record JBFJZC010000284.1, on the reverse strand, counting down.
GCGGACGGTAAAACTAACTATCGCGTTTTTGTCGGCCCCAAGATACTAAAGCAAGATCTTCTTGATGAGCAGGTTGTCATTGAAAAGAAGTACCGGGTGAAAACCCTGGTGATGCGTTTTGAACCCTGACCTGATCATGGTTCTTTGTTAAACTGCCCCACGTGTTGTGGGGGTTTATCGCGTTTATGAATTGGGCTGACTGGGCGATCATTGCGGTACTGGGCGTGTCGGTGCTGATCAGCGTGATCAGAGGCTTCGTCCGTGAAGCCATGTCGCTGGTTGTGTGGGCGGCGGCGCTGGCTGTCGCGATGTTTTTTTATCAGCACCTGGCGCAGTGGCTGGTCGATGTCATCGATACGCCGTCACTGCGGTTTGTTGTGGCGTGGCTGGTGTTGTTTATCGCTGTGCTAATAATTGGCGGCATGGTGAATTATTTGCTTGGACAGATGATCAGGGCCACCGGTCTTAGTGGTACGGACCGTTTGCTTGGCGTTATATTTGGTGGGGCTCGCGGTGCCATCGTGGTCTTAGTCGTTCTGATAGTGTTGCCTGGTATTCTCCCTGTCGATGAGGACCCGTGGTGGCGAGAGTCACTGCTGGTTCCCGAGTTTTTACGATTCGAGGGTTGGGCGAGAGACACAGCAATAACAGTTACCCAATTTTTCAGGGAACTGTTCTAGGAGACAACGCAATGTGCGGAGTGGTCGGAATTGTTGGCAAAAGTGATGTCAACCTGCAACTGTATGATGCATTGATCATGTTGCAACACCGAGGACAGGACGCCGCAGGTATCATGACTTGTAAGGACGGTCAGCTGAATCAGCGTAAAGACGTTGGCCTGGTTAGCGACGTGTTCAAGCCGCGTCATATGGAACGGCTGCGAGGCCATGTGGGTGTGGGGCATGTTCGCTACCCCACTGCGGGTAGTTCGGGTCCTTCGTTGGCTCAGCCATTCTATGTCAACTCGCCCTACGGCATCGGTATGGCGCATAACGGTAACCTGACTAATTCGAGTGAACTGCTGGAGCACGTCTTCAAAACGGATTTGCGCCACGTTAATACTGATTCTGACTCGGAAATTCTGTTAAATGTTTTTGCCCATGAACTACAGCTCCAGGGGAAGTTGCAGCCTGTAGCTGATGATATTTTTGCAGCGGTTAAGCGCGTCCATCGGCGTTGCCGTGGTGCTTACGCGGTAGTCGGCCTCATCGCAGGCTACGGGTTGTTTGCGTTTCGCGATCCTTTTGGTATTCGACCGCTGATATTGGGCCGACGTGATACCACCGCGGGTACTGAATACATGGTGGCGTCTGAGAGCGTTGCCTTTGACACGCTTGGTTATGAAATAGTAAGGGATGTACAGCCGGGAGAGGCGATATTTATTGATGTCTATGGCCAGATAGACACCCGCCAGTGCGCTGACAAAAACGAGTTGGCGCCGTGTATCTTTGAGCACGTTTATTTTGCTCGTCCAGACTCACTCATTGACGATATCTCCGTCTACAAGGCGCGCTTGCGTATGGGCGAAAAGCTCGCCGCAAAAATATTGCGTGAACGACCGAATCACGATATCGATGTGGTCATTCCTGTGCCAGATACCAGCAGAGTGTCTGCGCAGGCTATCGCGGAGCAATTGAATATCAAGTTTCGCGAAGGTTTCATGAAAAACCGCTACATTGGTCGAACGTTTATCATGCCCGGACAAACTCAGCGCAAAAAATCGGTTCGCCAGAAGCTTAATCCTGTGAAGCTGGAG
>JBFJZC010000283.1:0-3890 GCA_041622295.1 Porticoccaceae bacterium | reverse complement strand
GGCTTTACCCGAGTGCCAGAAATCAGCCACTGGTTGCACAATCAGGTTACTCCCGCTGCGCGTGCTGAGCGGCCAGCATTATGAACACCAGGGGCAGAGGCGCTGTCGGCCGCACCCGCTTCGCTAGCATGCTTGCTGTTGCCCTATCTACCGCGCTGTCTGTCGCGCTGTCCGCCTGCACGACAACAACTGTCGACGAATATCGAGAGACCAACAAAAAACTGGGCGTAACCAGGGGAGATCAGGTGGTTGTACTGGGTCGGCGTCACGCCAGCGAATATGAAACCGAACCCGATTTCATCGCCTGTATTGGCCAGCACCTCGACGGAGCGGCCAACATCAGTGTCGTTAGTGAACCAGCCTTCATGGACTCGGTCTACCCCTGGTTCGAACCACGAACGGCGCCTTTGGGTCTCCAGCGGATGGCCAGAATGCTCAGCGAGCCGATGATCGCCAACCGTATCCGTGCACAAAATATCCGCTACATGATCTGGGTTGATGGCAATACTGAAACCACAGATCGGGAAGGCTCGGTCAGCTGCGCCGTCGGGCCGGGCGGCGGTGGGTGCTTTGGCTTCGCCACCTGGGAAAAAGAAGCGGTCTACGAAGCAACGATATGGGATATCGATAAGCTGACCGAAAATGGTCGCGTCAAAGTCAAGGCAAAAGGATCGTCTTATATGGTCGCCGTCGGGTTACCCGTGCCGATAGTCGCCCAGGTGCAGGATCAGGCCTGCGAGGGTATCGGCAAACAACTGCGCTCGTTCTTTAGTGGCTAGGTCTAAAAACAGTGGCCAGGGCTAAAAAACAGTGGCCAGGTCTATGAAAGCGGTGACTAAACGTAAAAACTGACGCGGCAGGTGCAACCGAGAACCGGCTGCTCCGTGACATGCCTGAACCCCTGGAGAGAGACTACATGCGCATTGTTATTCTGCTTTTTACCGCATTTATGACCGCACATGTCAGCGCTGCGCTGATGATGTCCGACAAAAAAGCAGCGGCCATCGGCAAGGAAATGCACGACAAAATTATGACTGAAATGCCGGTTTATCAGGACCCGAAGCTCAACGACTATGTCACCGGTGTTGGCCGACGCGTCGCGCAACATTCCGATGCCCCTGAGGGCACATACACCTTTACCATCCTTGATAACCCCGAAATCAACGCCTTTGCCACGCCTGGCGGTTACGTGTATATCAACCGTGGCCTGTTGGCCTATATGAATTCAGAAGCCCAGCTGGCTGCAGTGCTGGCCCACGAAATTGCCCACGTTACCGCTCGACATGCGGCGCGTCAGAAACGCGCTCAGACCGGATCAAATGTCACCGCCGGTTTGCTGGCCGTATTAACCGGCAGCAGGGAGGTCGGCGAAGCGTCGGCAATGTGGGGTGCTGCAACCGTCAAAGGCTATGGCCGCGATATGGAACTGGAGGCTGATGCTATTGGCGCCAAAGTGATGGCCCGTAGCGGCTATCCGCCACAGGCGATGATTGAAATTATTACGCAATTGAAAGATCACGAGCGCTTTACCAAAAAACGTAGCGCCGACAGTGGCCAAAAAGTACAAACCTATCACGGACTGTTTTCTACCCATCCACGCAACGATAAACGTCTACTCGAAATGGTTAAGCAGTCTGGCGGCACCACGAATGGCAGCGACACCAACAGCAGCGACCCGCGCGTTGAACCATTTCGTATCGCTACCGAAGGATTGCCCTGGGGGCAGAACTTTGAACCCACAAATATTCAGCCACCGAATGAGCAGGACCGTCGCTACACTGACCAGAAACTTGGCTTCACCTTCGCCTACCCGGAAGGTTGGCAATTTACCGGCAAGGGCAATTTAATTAACGGCCAACCCCAGGATCAGTCGGCGACGTTGTCAGTTGCTATCAAAGCGCGCACCCTGGACACGCCCGATCTTTTCATAAAAAAAATACTGGGCGTGGGATTTATACGCAAATCAGAACCTATTATCGTGGCAAGACTGCAGGGCCACACCGGCATCATCCCTGCGGGCGCGGCTAACAACAGTAGCGATACTCGCCTTGCGGTTATTTATTACGGGCACCGCGCTTATGTGTTCAAAGGCACTGCGCGCAGCGGCAATCTTGATAAACAACACGGTACCGACACTTACGACAACGAATTCAAAAATATTATCGGCAGCTTTCAGCCCCGCGCCACCGTCCGCCGCAGCAATCGACCCGCGTCCATTCACTATGTTAAAGCCCGCGCTGGCGCCACCTATGACAAACTGGCGCGACAACTGCATCTCGGCAAATATGGCGCGGACGAACTACGTCTCATTAATAGTGACTACCCGAGCGGCGAACCCCAGGCAGGACAATGGATTAAAATTATCCGCTGATAGTTGCTATACACCATTCCGAACCGCCGGACAGGCACCTGCAAAAATGAACAGCCGCCGCCCAGTGACCACCCATCACCGTACAGGAACCCACCATGAGCATCGAAGTTAACGGCATCGCCCACATACAGCTGACCGTCAATGATGGCGAACGCTGCCTGCCCTTTTGGGAAAAGCTCTGCCATTTCCTGGAGATGAAAACCCTCATTCGCAACGATGACACGGTTTATTGCATTGGCAGTCGCACCGGAATAATGGTCCGCGTGGCACCCCCGGGAGACCGGCACAAGGCTTTCGACCAGAATACCGCTGGACTGCACCATTTCTGCTTTCGCGCCCGCTCTGCTGATGATATCGATGCGATTTACAAGTTTGTGTGCGACGAACTGGGTGCCTTGATTATTCACAAGCCAGCCGATCGTTCACATTTTGCGCCCGGTTATTACTCCATTCTCTTCGAAGACCCGGACGGTATACGGGTGGAGTTTAATTACGTGCCGGGCAAAGGCCATTTTGGCGATCAGGGCAGGTTAGGCGCGTCCGGGCGGGGGCCGGCAGATCAATACGGCGAAGACGGTTTAACCGACAGCTAAGTTATGACCGCGTGATGCAGTGCTCAACCGACATCCCCGTCAAAATACAGTGGCACGGACAGCGTTAACGGCTAAAGCCAGCAAACACAGGGTGAACAGCACAAAAATACCGATGCGCACAGGCAGTGTATTGACCGTGATTTGCCAGAGGCTATGCACCACACGCAGCGCCACATAGGCCCAGGCCAGCGTAACATTGGCGCCGCTGCCGTCACCTGCCAGGACCAAAATGGCCACCACAGCATAGAACAGGGTCGGCTGCTCCATAAGGTGGGTGTAGTTATGGGACGGCCAGTTAACTTTCGCCGGCATCTGGGCTTCCACATCCTGGTAACGGGTGCCAGCCTCGGCCTTCCGGACATCCATTCCCGCTTTGGCAAACGCCAACAGACGGGTCGTCACCATCCACAGCAGCACCATCAGCGACCACAGAATAAGTACGGCAGCTGGCGCCAGTATCGGTATTTTGGTGACAAAAAGCTCCATAGGCCTGCCCCATTGTTATTGTTATCGTTATCGTTATCGTTGCGAGAGTACTGATACTGCATCACGCCAGGGTGCCCTGTCAAAGCGCACTCGAAAACACAGCCGCGCCAGTCCAGTTGTTTACTTTCTTTGAAAAGATTGCGACTCTACATCCCCCTGAAATAATACGGAGTCATCACCATGGCTGACAACAAAATGGAAGGCATCGCGGTTCACAACCCCCTGGTGCTCAGAAACGACTGGTTGGCAAGTGTGCAGGAAGCCATCGTCGATCCAGACCGACCCATTATCGATACCCACCATCACCTGTGGCCAGCCGGTGGTCTCATTGAATATTCACTGGAAGACCTGCATGCCGATACCGGCAGCGGCCACAACGTGGTTAAAACCGTGTTTATGGAATGCCATGCCAGCTATAAAGAAGATGGCCCTGCGCATCT
>JBFJZC010000282.1:0-3906 GCA_041622295.1 Porticoccaceae bacterium | reverse complement strand
TGTTACCACAGCGTAACGAGTAATGCGGCTTAACCCCTTGCGGATGTCCAATACCGCTGACTCCTCTTATACCGGGATAATGTCGTACTGTTCCTGGGAATAACTCGATTCGACACGGAACTCAACCGGCCGCTCAATGTGCTTCTCGAGCGACTGCACATGCGGCGCATCTTCGTTCACCAGACGATCAATCACCGTTGGCGCGGCAATAACCAGCACTTTTGCGCTTTCAAAGGTTTTGGCCGTGCCCATAATCTCTCGCATAATGTCATAGGAAATGGCTTCGGCAGATTTCAGATAACCCCGGCTGTGGCACGCCTCGCAAGGCACGCACAGCACCTGCTGAAGGTTCTCACTGGTCCTTTTGCGGGTCATTTCCACCAGACCGAGATCCGAAACCCCGGAAATCTTCATTTTAACCCTGTCCTGCTCAAGGGACTTTTCCAGACGTCGCAGCACCTGACGCTGATTTTCCGGGTTCTGCATATCGATAAAGTCGAGAATAATAATACCGCCCAGGTTCCGCAAACGGAGTTGCCTGGCAATCGCGCCAGCGGCCTCAAGGTTGGTTTTGAAAATAGTTTCTTCAAGATTATGATGGCCGACAAAACCACCCGTATTAACATCAATGGTCGTCATTGCTTCGGTCTGGTCAAACACCAGGTAACCACCCGACTTCAGATAAACTTTGCGTTCCAGTGCCTTATTGATTTCATCTTCAACGCCGTAGAGGTAGAAGAGCGGCCTCGGCCCTTCATAGTATTCCATATCCTTAACAAGGTCGGGACAGAAGGTCTCTGCAAATTCGCACATTTGCTTGAATACACCCCGCGAGTCAACGCGCACCTTCTCGACGTCCTCCATCGCCACATCACGCAAGGTGCGCAGCGATAAAGGCAAATCCTGATAGATAACGGCCGGTGGCGAGACCTTTGCAATCTGCGCCTTAACCAGGCCCCATAAGCGGTGCAGATAGCGAATGTCAACACGCAGCTCATCTTCGCTGACCCCATCCGCTACGGTACGAATAATATAACCGCCGCCCTCGTCACTCATCTCGCTCGATGCAATTGCCAGCCCTAGCTGCTTACGCAAACGCTCCCGCTCTTCTTCTTGCTCGATACGCTGAGATATACCAATGTGATCGACGTCAGGCATGTAGACCAGGTAGCGTGACGAAACCGACAACTGCGTAGAAAGTCGCGCACCCTTGGTACCGATCGGTTCCTTGATCACCTGTACGGTGACTTTTTGCCCCTCCCGCAATAGCTGGCGGATATCAGGTCTCCCGCCATTGGCAGATCCATTCTCACTGGATTTCCCGGAAATCACATCATTAACATGGATAAACCCTGCCTTTTCAAGGCCGATATCGACAAATGCAGCCTGCATACCAGGCATCACCCGCACCACTTTGCCCTGATAAATATTGCCAACTGGGCTACGCTTATTGGCCCTTTCAATGGCCACCTCCAGGAGCACACCATTTTCTACACGAGCGACTCGTGTCTCAGTCGGCGCGACATTGACCAGTACCTCTGCTTTCATAAGCTATTCCAAACCCTATTCATGGAGTGTGCCAGTAGGCGACACCATATTTCTCAAGCAAGCTAACGGTTTCGGCGAGCGGGAGACCGACGACACCAGAATAGCTACCCGCAATGGATTTGACAAAGGCCGCACCCAACCCCTGAATCGCATAAGCGCCCGCCTTACCAACCGGCTCACCCGTCGCCCAGTAGCGCTCACATTGCTCCCGGTCCAGATCGTTAAAACACACTGTGGTTTCACTCACCAGCGACTCTGTGCCCGCGTCATTGCGCAGCGCGACTGCGGACAGCACCTGATGACAGCGCCCGGAAAGCGCCAGCAGCGTGTCGATGGCATCCTCCCGGCCCGACGGCTTGGCATATAGATGGTCGGCTGACACCACGATTGTATCAGCGCCCAGTACCGGCACCGTGCGAAGCGCAGTCTCGCGGGGTGATGACTGCAAGCGTTTATACACGACGTCCGCCTTGGTGCACGCCATGCGCTTCACATAATCATACGGGCGTTCAGCGCGCCCGGGCGTTTCATCAATGTTTGCTGGTCGCCGGATAAAGCGTACGCCGATCTGCTTGAGCAAGTCAGCTCTACGGGGTGACGCCGAGGCGAGCACAAGGTCGGTCACCGGTACACGATCAGTCACAGGCACAACGGCGTCACTTAAGACTCAGCCGTATTTCGTACGCTCAGCAAATACTTGCGCGAGCAACTGGCCACCTGAATATCACGCCCCAGGTCGCGCTCGCGACCACGACACGAACTCACCAACGTTCACCGTGTAATTTTTCTAACCCGAAAAAAAGAAATGGCCATAGCAGCGCACTGGTTACGGTAGAGTAAAATAGGGGGGTGAACGTGGTGATGTCATCAACTAACAGTCGCGCACTGAGCAGGACTAACTGGTACACAAAGACTACCAAAATGACAAATAAACATTGGTGGTGCACCTTGAAATGATGCAAACGCTGCTGCTGGGTTATTACCAGATAGGCAGCCACAGACATCGCCAGAGCATGTTGTCCCAGTATCTGACCGAAGAGAAAGTCAATCAACAAGCCCACCAGCCAGGCAAAGCCCAGCCCAAACCGCTGCGGCTCGCGGAACAACCAGTAGATTACCAGCAACAACACAAAAGGCGGGCGCCAAAATCGCTGATCGCCGTAGAGGGGCACGACACTCGCCGCCAGGGCGAGCGCTAAACCTATCAACAGCACCTGGTTGGGCAGGCGATCACTCTTCACCAGTGGCCTCCTCCCCTCGGGCCAACTCCACCACGCTGGAAAAAACCAGTAGTAGATAGCGACTGTATGCAATGTTTGCCGTCGGAACGACGCTCACGTCAACAAAATCCTGACCGACATTCTGCGCTACCTCGGTTACCGTACCAACCGGATAGCCTTCAGGAAAACGGCCGCCCAATCCCGAGCTGACCAGGGTATCACCCACCAAAATATCCTGAGTCGGCGAAACATGACGCAGTTTCAGCTGCTGATAATCTCCGACGCCCTCAGCAATAGCGAGCAAACCGTTTCTAATCACCTTAACTGGCAGTGCGTGACGACTATCAGTGATCAGCAGCACCCGACTGTGGGTCTCCATCACATCAATTACCTGCCCCATCAGGCCATCGCTATCAATCACCGGTTGACCGATGAACACATCGTGAATCGCACCACGATTAATAAGGATCTCGTGATTGAGAGGATCGGGGGAGACGCCGATCAATTCGGTAACCAGGACGTTATCAGTGAGTAGCTCGGTCGCATTTAGCAGATTACGCAAGCGCAGATTCTGCGCGGCGAGGTCGGCCATCCGCAGCAACCTGCCCTGATAAACCAGCAACTCCGTGCTCAACCTCTGGTTTTCTGCCTCAATAGCGCTGCGGCTTGCCAGCGAGTCGTCACTCCAGTCCTTGATTCTGGCCGGTAGTGCTGTCACCCAGTAAAACGGCAAAGCGGCTTCCTCCAGCCAGCGATGAGCCGGTTTAAGCCAGTCGGTAAAAGAATCGAGTGCGATCAACGCCACGGCGACAAATGCCAATACCAACATCCGCCCGGGAGAAGAGTTTTGCGAAAAAATTTTCTTGATCGCGCAGCCTCGGGGTCAAAGGATAATTGTTAATTAAAGTAGCTTTGATGGAACCATAGGGTTGCCAGAAACAGGTTTCGCGAAGCTATTATTTTACTAAGAAGCCAATATGTCGAGGTGCTTCTTGTCCATCATTTGCAAGGCTTTACCACCACCGCGGGCCACACAGGTCAGCGGCTCATCAGCCACAATCACCGGCAAACCGGTTTCGTGGGTTAACAGTAAGTCGAGGCCTTTTAACAGGGCACCACCGCCCGTCAATACGATACC
>JBFJZC010000281.1:0-3910 GCA_041622295.1 Porticoccaceae bacterium | reverse complement strand
CCTGGCATAATCGAACTCCGCCGGAATTGGTGTGTTTTCATGACGCCGCATACGCTCGATGTCGTCTCGCTGTCGACCGAGATATCCAGCATAGCGAGCGTCCACTTCTAGTTGAAAGGCTGCCTGGGGGTCCAATGGCTCGCCCTCGAACAAACTAGCGATCGTTTGATAGTCGATTTCCGGTCGCTTCAGCAAATCCGCAAGATTGTACTCTCTCATCAGTTTCGCCCCCGTCAGTTCTTCCAGCTTTTTCGCTTCTGACGATTGTGGTTGCACCCAGGTAGTTTGTAATCGGTGCTTCTCAGCAGATATTACCTCGCTTTTCTGGTTGAACTGCCGCCAGCGTTGTTCGTCTATCAGACCAAATTCGTGGGCCTGAGCAGTAAGACGCATATCCGCATTATCTTCGCGCAGCAATAGTCGATATTCAGCCCGGCTGGTGAACATCCGATAGGGCTCTCGCGTACCCTGGGTAATAAGATCATCCACCAACACACCTAAATAGGCTTCGTCGCGCCGTGGACACCAGGCCGCCTTCTCTTTCACCTGTAACGCTGCATTTAGACCCGCAAGCAAACCCTGTGCCGCTGCCTCTTCATAACCTGTCGTGCCGTTGATTTGTCCAGCAAAGTACAGACCCCTGACAAATTTGGTTTCCAGCGAATACTTCAAGTCCTGTGGGTTGAAAAAGTCGTACTCTATGGCGTAACCAGGGCGCGTAATATGGGCTTGTTCAAAGCCTTTTATTGAGCGCACCAGCGCTAGCTGAACATCAAAGGGTAAACTCGTCGATATGCCGTTTGGATAAAGCTCATGGGTAGCCAGACCCTCTGGCTCAACAAAAATCTGGTGACTGTCTTTGTCTGCAAAGCGCACCACTTTGTCCTCTATTGAGGGACAATAGCGCGGCCCCACACCATCTATCTTGCCGGTGTACAGCGGTGATCGATCCATACCCTGATGAATAATGTCGTGGGTTCGCTCGTTGGTGTAGGTAACCCAGCAGCAGGTTTGCTGAGGATGTTCTTCAACACGCCCTCCGAAGGACATCACCGGACAAGGCTCATCACCCCACTGCTCAGCAAGACCGCTAAAATCGACACTTCTGGCGTCAATCCTGGGTGGCGTACCCGTTTTAAGTCTGGCCACTCGAAACGGCAGTTCTCGCAACCGCCTGGCCAACGCCAGGGATGGAGGGTCACCAGCGCGACCACCGGCGTGGTTTTCCAGGCCAATGTGAATTTTTCCAGCAAGAAAAGTCCCTGCTGTCAGCACCACGGCTTGCGCCATGAAGGTAATGCCCGCTTCAGTCACAACACCGCGAACCCTGTCATTTTCCACAACGAGATCAGCCACACCCTGCTGAAAAATAGCCAGGTTCGGTTGGTTTTCCAGAAACCCACGTATCGCTTTTCTGTACAAAACCCTGTCGGCCTGTGCTCTGGTGGCTCTTACGGCTGGACCTTTGCGCGCATTGAGTACGCGAAACTGGATACCGGCGAGATCCGTGGCTTTAGCCATGACCCCACCCATCGCATCTATTTCCTTTACCAGATGACTTTTGCCTATGCCGCCAATCGCCGGATTGCAGGACATCTGGCCGAGAGTCTCTACGTTATGGCTTATCAGCAATGTCTTACAACCGGCCCGAGCGGCAGCCAGACAGGCTTCCGTACCAGCATGGCCGCCACCGATAACGATCACATCGAATAAATCAGGGAATTGCATTATGGTTGTGTCGACCTGGTAAGGATCGGCGATTATACGCGATATAACCCCACGTGAAGAAGCTTGTTGCTAAAGCAATAAACATTAAGTCCGCGTTATCTGTTCATATAAAATAATTTTATCTATCATCAATGTTATATAAATATTGTAATAATAATAAGGGTGGCTCAATCTGTTAATAGGCCACTTAACTTGTTGTTATATAAATAATATTTTCAGTTAAACCCTGTGTCTATCAAGTGTCGCTCCTGGTCGCACACTGAGGCAAACCTGTTAGCGGTAGGTGGGCTTACCCACAGCCCGGGGGTTTCAGTAAAACGCTCCACAAAGAGTACCGCAGGAATACCGGTTCCAGACATGGTTTGTTAACAGGTTTGTTATTCGATGTTGGTAATACCTGTATCGTTTGTGTATATCTATGTATCGATATGGCGTTGCTACTAGTGGCGTTTTTCTTTAGAATCCCCGACCCTTTGACACGAGTGTAAGCTGGATTTCAGTGCGTGTTGAATGCTCGATAGCCTACGGATCCCATAGTCATGAAAAGAACTTTTCAACCAAGTGTTATAAAACGCAGTCGTACCCATGGCTTTAGAGCCCGAATGGCGACTAAAAATGGTCGTCTGGTGATCAACCGACGACGAGCCAGAGGTCGCAAGCGGCTCGCTGCATAGCAAAGATGAGTGCCGTTCGGTAAACCGTCGGGTAAAAGTGTGTCACTGGAGGCGTTCGGCAAAGATAAAAGACTGCTGACGCAACCTGACTTTCAGCGGGTTTTCGACACCAGCGATTACAGGGTGTCGTCCCGGCACTTCCTGATTCTTGCCAGCCACAATCAGCAAAGCGTGCCAAGGTTGGGCCTGGTCATAGGGAAGAAGAACTGTCGCCTCGCCGTGAGCAGGAATAAAATAAAGCGTTTGGCCAGAGAGTCCTTTCGGCATCGACAGTGTAGTTTGCCGACGGTAGATATTATTTTCCTGGCTCGCCGTGAGCTGGAGCTGCTTCCCGTAACTGAGTTTAGGGAGATGTTGTCCAAAGCATGGCAAAAGCTCGAGCATCACTCTAATCAAGCTAACGGACAATCAGATAAAAATGATCGCTAAACTGATGGTGCGACTAATCCGGATTTACCAGTACCTGTTAAGCCCTGCACTGGGGCAGAATTGTCGGTTTTACCCCAGTTGTTCACATTATGCGGCAGACAGCCTTGCCACTTACGGGTTATTTAAGGGTACCTGGTTGGCCGCCAAGCGGTTGTTAAAGTGCCACCCCTTTCACCCGGGGGGTTATGACCCGGTTCCTGAGCCCGGTTCTTTCTCACAACAATGTAGCAGGCAATCGCGATGATGGACTGGCAGCGTAGTGGGCTGATAGCTGGCATGGTCGTGGTATTCGGTATTTTATTTGTCAGGTGGAATCATTTCGAGGAGACGCGCCGACCGGTTGTGATGGCCGAGAGTGAGGAGACACTTGTTGTGCCGGCTGATGTGGCGGCTATGGACAGAGTTGCTTCACAACCACGGGCAGGACAGACCGGAGTGCCAGAGTTATCTGGGCCAGCGACAGATCCAGGTCCAGATCTGGGTTCTGCGAGGTCAACCGATGGGGAAGAACGATTGGTATCGGTGGTGACGGACGTCCTCGAGGTTACCATTGATACCCTGGGCGGCGATCTCGTTAGAGCGGCTTTACCTAAACACCTCTTGTCTTCGGATGTGGACGGAAAACCTTTTGTCCTGTTAGCGCGCACGGCGCATCAAACGTATATTGCGCAAAGCGGTTTAATAGGACCGAATGGCACAGATACGCGAGATAAAAGGCCTTTGTTTGACGTGGCAAAACATAAGTTCCTGCTACCGCGCGATGAAGAGACCCTATCAGTAGCGCTAAACCTGGAACAAAATGGTGTGTCGATTACCAAAACATATATTTTTCGGCGAGGCGATTATCTAATAGATGTTATTTACAGCATCAACAACGGCACTGATACCGTCTGGCAGGCAAATCTTTTTGGGCAAATCCAGCGCGATACTTACGATCCAGAGACCCATAATGCGATGGCGCCCAGACCTTACCTCGGAATGGCGCTGACGACGGTAGAGGATAACTACAAAAAGATAACATTTGATGATCTCACAGAGGGGCCTTTCAAGTCGGATAAGCAAGGTGGTTGGGTAGCCAT
>JBFJZC010000280.1:0-3926 GCA_041622295.1 Porticoccaceae bacterium | reverse complement strand
TGGGCCAACAAAATATCCAGCGCTCTAAAGCGCGTCAGATACCTTGTTTCCACCGATTCCATGCGCAGATTGAGATTTTTCCGTTGTTCACTGATGTCCTTAATCTGATCTGTCAGATTTTCCGTGCGCAGATCCAGCAAGTTTTGAGCACCCAGATACTGATCCAGCACAGCGTTCAGGTTGCCAGCGACGCCGCGATTAACCGTGACCGAACCCCGCGCGCCGGCTCCGCCGCCGATAACTTCCAGAACCAGACCGGCGTTCGCGCTGCCCGCCGCACCGGTCAACGTGCGCCCGACACCGGTGGCAGTAATGCCCCCGATAGAGCCGACCACATCCAGACCGTCGGTACCCGCGCCAATGGCGAACCCAAGGGTGGCAGCGGTCGTGGTGTCGACCTGGGTAATCTCAACCTTTGAGTCTGCGCCATAAGTGGCAGAATTGACTACCAGGCGGTTATTTGCCGAATCATAGGTAACCTTTACCGTCGCCCCCGCGCTGCTTAGTACACCGTCTGCGTTAATCCGCGCCTCCACCTCGGCGGCCAGATCATCGCCAGACGTGTAAGTGCCCGCCGTCAGGGTGATCGTACCCGCCTGCACACCATCCACCTTGAGCGACAGAGTGTCGTTCATACTGTCAATAACCACAGGGGTCATTGAAAAATCCGGTAGCACCCCCGCGCCCTGATACTGGCCCTGGGTCGCAACCTGGGTAATCGCTACCGGGTACGCGCCGGGCTGGGTTTTGGTCGTGCTCGAAACATACTTGACCAGAGCATCACTGGCGGTGGCATTCGCCGTAAACAACCCGGCAAGGGCATTAAAATTGCCGCTGAGCACTTTATCCAGCGCAGCGCTGTCCACGGAGAGTTTGCCATCTACAGCGGTGGTCACGCCGATATCGGCGAGGCGTTGTAGTGTCGCACTGCCGCCGATGGCGGCATTCAATTCACTACGCACACGACTGGTGATGCTCCTTAAGGTGGCGTCACCGAGCAATATCCCGCCCTGTTTGGTATCGGCGTTGTAGCCCGAAATACTGTTCACGGTTGATATGAAACTGTTGTAGGAGGTGACAAATCCGTTAATCGCGTTCTTTACCGTGGCTTTGTCTCGCGCCACACCAACACTCACCGGCACGCCAGAGGTGGTCGATAGCAGCGTCAGTTTTACGTCGGCAATGGCGGAGGATACCGTGTTGCTGGCGCTGCTTACTGACAGGCCGTTAATGGTCAGCTGCGCATCCTGGGCAGCGACAGTTTGCGTCAGGTTAGTGGCGGTCGCATTGAATGCGAGCTGCCCCAGCCCGGCTGCGCCGGATTCGGTAACGCTGACTTCAAGGCTGTTTTTTGCGCCCGTATCCCCGGAGGACAATAACAAGCGAAAACCAACGCCATCATTGACGATGGTCGCGCTGACACCGATATCGGCGGCGTTAATCGCATCCCTGATGCCTGCAAGGGTATTGTTGGTGCTGTCGATCGTCACTTTCGCTTCAGCTTTCGCGGCGTTTACAGCGAAACCACTGTAAGTGTCGGTATCGCCATCATAATCCGTGGCGCCGAAACGGAAGGTCAGCTCCCCCGCGCCGACCACCGCAGTGGAGGCGCTGTAGACCCCGGAAGCCAACGAATGGGCCCTGGCCAGCTGGCTGACCCCTATATTGTAACTACCGGCAGCCGCCTCAGTGCCGGCACTGACAGTAAGAATTTTGGCATCGCTCACCGTGGCCGTGCGGGCCTGGAAAGTCGTGAGCTTGAGTAAACTCGACAGAGATGACTGAAAGGTCGACAAGGCGCTCTTTAACGAACCAAAGGCCGATAACTTGGCCTGTAACAGCGCCTCACTCCGATTCAAGCGATTGTCGGTGGGCGCACGCTCGGAGGCCACCAGCTGACTCACCAGGCTGTCAACATCGAGGCCGGAGCCAATACCACTTGCTGTAATCGCCATTAAGCTTTCTCCGCCGCGGTCCGCAGGTCGGTTGTGTTGTCAGCCAACACCTGGGCCTGCTGTTAAATGCACCGGCGCTATATACACCTACATACCCCTACGTTATCAACACCTTAACCGAACCAATCGCGATATGTCTGCTGCTACCCAGGCCACTCGCCTGAGGTTGATGCATATACTCGCATAGATCGGACCAGTTGAAAAATGCACGGACTGTGCCAAAACCGGCCGCCACCGCGCTAGCGTCGCTGCGCTGTGCCATACCATCGAGCTACGATACCCATGATCGCGTCTGCCCCAACATCTCCGTGACCAAAGCGGCAAATTGTTGCCTGCAGCGGACAGACACTGCCCAGGTCGCCATACAGGCCCGCCTGCAATCAATAAACTTAAGTGTGTCCAGGAGTAAGCGTTTCACGACTGGGCATATCTGATATAAAAAAAGGAGTCACCCAAAGGTGACTCCCATGCAAAGCCCTTCATCATGATTTAACTTACTGGAGCAGGGCGAGCACATTCTGCGGCTGAGCGTTAGCCTGGGACAGAATGGTAATACCGGCCTGTTGCAGAATTTGCGCACGGGTCAGGTTAGCCGTTTCCGCAGCAAAGTCAGCATCCTGAATCCGGCTTCGTGAAGCAGTCAGGTTTTCCGCCGTGGTTTCCAGGTTGGCAATCACCGATTCAAAACGGTTCTGGATGGCACCAAACTCACTTCGCAGGTTGCTGATAGAAGTCAACGCCGCGTCAACACGGGTGATAGTGGTTTCAGAGTTAGCCACCGTCGTGACCGACACAGTATCCAGAGCCGAGGCACCTAAAGCCAATGAAGCGGCAGTAAACCCAACCCTCGCGGGCGTTGTCCCACCAATTGTAATCTGCTCGGCAGCAATCAGACGAATACTACCGGCATAAGTTTTCGATTCAGACGTTAATGCGGTCGTGAATCCAGCGGTGGTAGTGTTGGTTGAGTTGTTTGTCCCCTCAATTGCACCGATTCCGTCAGCGCCGGTCACATCCTTATCCTGAACCACGGTAATGTTACGCCCATCGCCAGCCGTGAGTGTCAGTCGGGTATTAGCGCTGTCATAGCTTGCCACAACTCCCGTCGCTGACGTGTTTGCATTAATTGCTGCGACAAATGCGTCTGCCGTGATGGCGCCGCTAGCAACTCCGCTATACGCCGTATAGATGGAGGTTCCATTGATCGAAAGATCGTAACCCGTTTCAAGGGCACCAACTGCAGTCGCTGCCAAATTGAATTGGACCGTCGTATCTGCATCAGCGGTAAGACCTGCAATACCAGATGCATTTATAGCATCAACTTTTGCTTTCGCCGACCCGTCTGCAGAGGCGGTCACAGCTACTGCACTACCCGTGCCCAGAGCAAACGTAACATCACCACTGGAAATAGCGCTGGTATCTACACCCGCGCCCTGCTGACCAACGGCGAGGGCGGAATTATAGGCAATACCACCCACGTAATCAGCCGTTTTACCAATGGCTGTAGTCCGTGTACTGGTCGCCAAATTTACAGTAATAGTTTCGCCAACATTGGCGCCAACCTGGAATTGGGCGTTACCAAAAGTGCCGTCCAGTATTTTCTGCCCGTTAAATGATGTCTGTACGGCAACCCGCTCAATTTCCGCCAGGCGTTGTTGCACTTCCTGATCAATTGCCGCGCGATCACTAGCGCTGTTGGTGGCGTTAGCAGACTGCACGGCCAGTTCACGAATCCGTTGCAGGTTGTTGACCACTTCGTTCAATGAACCCTCAGCCGTTTGCGACAATGAGATACCGTCGCTGGCATTTCTAATAGCCTGGTTCAAGCCGCGGATCTGTGTGGAAAATCGCTCAGAAATTGCCAGACCCGCCGCATCATCCTTGGCGCTGTTGATGCGCAAACCGGAAGACAGTCGCTGCAACGAGGTGGCAAGAGAACTTTGCGAAGTATTCAGGTTCCGTTGCGCATTC
>JBFJZC010000279.1:0-3934 GCA_041622295.1 Porticoccaceae bacterium | reverse complement strand
GCGCCTCACGATTCTGTGGAGCGCTTCACTGACCTGGGGGTTGAGTGTGTCGCGGGAGAGGCAACGCTACTGTCGCCCTGGCAAGTAAAGGTTGGTGATCGGGTGATTTGTGCCAAAAATATTGTAATTGCCAGTGGTGCCGAGCCGTTTGTACCGCCGATACCCGGTATCGATCAGGTTGCCTACCTGACTTCCGACAATTTGTGGCAGCTGCGTGTGCAACCGCAATCGTTGTTGGTGATGGGCGCCGGCCCCATTGGATGTGAGCTTGCCCAGGCTTTTCAGCGGTTGGGCACCCAGGTCACGCTGGTGGACATGATGCCCCGGGTCTTACCTCGTGAAGACATAGATGTATCGGATTTTGTGCGTCAGTGCCTGGAGCGCGACGGTGTCGAAGTTCTGCTTAACCA
Source organism: Porticoccaceae bacterium (assembly GCA_041622295.1). Lineage (GTDB taxonomy): Bacteria > Pseudomonadota > Gammaproteobacteria > Pseudomonadales > Porticoccaceae > HB2-32-21. The sequence goes on along the minus strand of JBFJZC010000279.1, from coordinate 3,524 downwards.
CAGGACCGTGGGTTTCGAAAAATACCAGGGTAACGATATTGCGTTGCTCGAGACAAGTGCCGATGCGGAGACCACCGCCAATGCGTCGCGTTCCGCGCCACGACGGCTGGTGTTTGATAAATTGCTGGTTGCGGTGGGCAGAAAAGCGAAAACCACTGGCCTGGGCCTTGAGGCGCTAGGGATAGAAAATACCGCGCAGGGTACGTTAGCAGTCGACGATTATTTACGTACACGCTTGCCGAATATTTATGCCTGCGGTGACGTTGCCGGGCCCTACCAGTTTACTCATACAGCTTCGCATCAGGCGTGGTATGCAGCCGTCAACGCCCTGTTTGGTAGCGTGAAGCGGTTTCGGGTCGATTACAGAGTCATTCCCTGGGCAACATTTACCGACCCAGAAGTGGCCCGTGTCGGGCTCAGTGAAACAGATGCAAGGGCGCAAAATATTGCTTATGAAGTAACACGCTATTCGCTGAGCGAACTGGATCGGGCCATCGCGGATAATAGTGCCGAGGGGTTTGTCAAAGTGTTGACGGTGCCTGGTAAAGATAAAATTTTGGGTGCGGTGATTGTTGCCAGTCATGCCAGTGAGCTGCTCACCGAGTTTGTCACGGCTATGAAAGGCAAAACCGGCTTAAACAGGATTCTTGGTACGATTCACAGTTATCCGACATTCAGTGAAGCCAACAAGATGGCTGCCGGCCAATGGAAACGCGCCCATGCGCCGGCGAAACTGCTGGATTATGCCGAGAAATACCATCGCTGGAAAAGAGGTTAACGTGGATCAATCAAACGTGTACAAAAATGTTCAGGAGCGTTATGCACAAGGTGCCCTGGAGCGTCAGGACGCCTTGTGTTGCCCGGTCGATTATGATCAGTCGCTGCTGGCGGTGTTACCGGCGGAGATTATAGATAAGGATTATGGCTGTGGTGACCCTTCACGCTACGTGCGCGAGGGAGATCGCGTTCTGGATCTGGGCAGTGGGGGTGGCAAAATATGTTACATGGCCGCGCAACTGGTGGGTGAGCGCGGCCACGTGACCGGCGTCGACATGACGGAGGACATGCTGGCGTTAGCGCGTCACTATCAGGCTGACATGGCGGCGGCACTGGGCGGTGATCGGGTCACCTTTAAAAAGGGCTATATCCAGGACCTGGCGCTGGACGTTGTGGCTATGGAGCAGTTCTTGTCAAAGCATCCGGTTACCGACGCGGCCTCCCTTGAGGCGCTGTCTGTCTGGCAGGCAGGCCAGCGGCGTGACCAACCGCTGATTGCAGATGCGTCGATGAGTCTGGTCATCAGTAACTGTGTGCTCAATCTGGTTGCGGAAGCTGACCGCAAGCAAATGATCAGCGAAATTTATCGCGTGTTGAATCCTGGTGGCCGTGTTGCGATTGCGGATATTGTGGCCGATGAGCCAGTGCCCGCCGACCTGAAAAATGATGCCAGGCTGTGGAGTGGCTGTATCTCGGGTGCCTTTCAGGAAGCAGAGTTTGCAGCAGCCTTCGTCGATGCTGGTTTTGTGGCGGTGACTTTTGACAAATGGGATAGCGCACCCTGGCAGGTGGTTAACGGCATTGAGTTCCGATCGGTAACGCTCATCGCCACCAAGCCCGTGCTAGATAATGTTTATGAAGGTGGCCATGCCGTACTTTACAAAGGGCCCTACGCACAGGTTGCTGATGACCTGGGTAACCTTTACTTTCGCGGAGAGCGCATGGCGGTTTCAAAACGGACGTTTGATTTGCTACTGACCGGCGCTTATGGGGACGACTTTATTGGCTTTGAACCGGTTGAGGCTCAAAACAAAGGGTCGTTTTGCGTTGCTGCAGGTACCCGCCGACCCGTTGCGGAGACCAAGGGCGGGGTGCAAAGCGGCGCTCAAGGTAATAGCTGTTGTTGAACTATTTTTGATCTGCCGCTGAACCGCGGTCAGTCTAAAACGGCCCTATAGCCGAGCGAGGACGGTGTCTAGAAATCGTTGGCCAAGTGGGGTAACTGCGAGGTTCTGTGTGGAGCAAGACACCAGACCTTCTTGTTCCAGCGTCTGCCAGGCGTTGCCAATGTCTTCAAAATCGAGGCCGGTGCGAGGGGTGTAAAAGCCCCGGGGTACACCCGCATTCAAGCGTAGCGCGTTCATCAAAAACTCTACCGGTAGCTCTGCTTTGTCCAGGATTCGTGTGCCCGCCAGATAATCGCCTGTTCTACTCAGGTAGTCCCGCGGGTGGCGGGTTTTTCGGGAACGCTGGATCTGCCGCGTTGCTAACATGGTGACCTTGCTATGGGCGCCGGCGCCAATGCCGAGATAGTCACCAAACTGCCAATAATTGATATTGTGCTTCGCCTGGCGGCCTGGTTGCGCAAAGGCCGACACTTCGTACCGCGCGAAACCTGCCGCGGTTAATAGCGCGAGTCCGCCCTCCTGGATTTCCTGCAGCTGGTCTTCCTCAGGCAGCGGCGGTGGCGCGCTATAAAACGCTGTATTGGGCTCGATGGTGAGCTGATACCACGACAGATGGCTCGGCGCGAGCGCGATGGCCTGCTGGACGTCTGCCAGTGCCTGTGCTGGCGTTTGTTCCGGCAGGCCATGCATCAGGTCGAGGTTAATATTGTCAAAGCCGGCGGCCTTTGCAGTGGCCACCGCCCGGATAGCGTTGTCGCCGCTATGAATCCGCCCCAGCGCCAGTAGCTGTTGATCGTTAAAACTTTGTACGCCGATGGATAAGCGATTTACGCCGCCGTTTTTGTAGTCGATAAACTTTTGCTGCTCAAAGGTGCCGGGATTGGCTTCGAGGGTGATTTCTGTCTTGTCGGCAAAACCGATAATGCCCTGTGCCGCGGCGATAATCTTTTCGATCGCTGATGCTGAAAACAGGCTGGGAGTGCCACCGCCAAAAAATATTGAGGTGAGATGGCGACCCTGGGCTAGCTCGGCGTCCTGCTGTAGATCGTCAATTAGCGCCGTGACGTAAGCGTCTTCCGGCAAGTCGCCACCGGCAGCGTGGGAATTAAAATCGCAATAGGGACATTTTTTTACGCACCATGGAATGTGTACGTATAAGGATAGTGGCGGTAGTTCGAGCACAGTGAGTGTCCGTTAAGACGGCGCGGGAAGCAGCATGGTAAGCAGGCAGGCCATGGCTTTGCCGCGATGACTGAGCCGATTTTTTTCTGCCGGGCTTAATTCTGCTGAGCTGCAGTTGCGCTCCGCTACAAAAAACAACGGATCGTAGCCGAAACCATTGTTGCCCTGCGGGCGCGTCAAAATGCGTCCGTCCCATGTGCCCTGGCAAATTAGGGGTGTGGGATCGAGTGGATGACGCAGATACACCAGCAGGCATTGAAAGCGGGCCGTGCGTTGTTCGTCAGGTACGGTATTTAACAGGTCTAGGAGCCGGGCATTGTTGTCATCATCATTGGCCTGTGATCCAGCGAAGCGTGCAGAATAGATGCCGGGCGCACCATGCAGGAAATCTACTTCCAGGCCGGAATCGTCTGCGATGGCCGGGAGCTGTGTGAGTCG
>JBFJZC010000278.1:0-3959 GCA_041622295.1 Porticoccaceae bacterium | reverse complement strand
ATTTTGCATCACCTGAAGCGCTTGCTTAATGATCACCACACGACGGTGTTATTCACCGGCTATCAGGCTGGCGGTACGCGCGGCGCCAAGATGCAACAGGGTGTTGAAAGCGTAAAAATACACGGTCAGTGGATACCTAATCGGGCGCGTATTGCAGTGATGGATGGTTTATCCGGGCACGGTGACTATGTCGACATCGAACAGTGGTTACAGCAATCCGCTCTGGCGCCGGGGACGGCCATTCAGCTTATCCATGGCGATCCCGATGCCCTTGAAGGCATGCGCGATCACCTGCGTCAGACAACTACCTTTAATGTTGAGATTGCCGAGTACAGGAAAATACTTACGTTATAAGATTTGGGGAAGGCCGGCGTCAGCACATTCCCCGGCAAGAACAACGCCGACAATATGACGGGAGACTCCGTCGCCAGTTGCAGGAGGCTGTATGGAATTTGTAGCGTAGGTGGCTTGTCATTATCTGGTTAGTCGGTCGCTCAGCCAGCAACACGGGTTCGTCAAGGCTAATGTTGATGTATGACAATGCGAATGAACGCCAACCCGAACTACAGTGATCCGGCTGGTTGTTTTGCTGAACTGCGTGACGTGTTATTAAACCCTTCGCTGGTGGAAAAAGGAGAAAACGATGAGTGATATCAGATCGAGTGTTGACAGGATGGTGAATGAACTCAAACACGAGCGTGACGAACTCAAGGTGAAGTTGCACCTGGCCAGAATGGATGCTGGTGACGAGTGGCAAAAGCTTGAGACCAGGCTTGCGAAGCTGGACGCGAAAGCACAGGAACTGGGTAAAGCAACAGCAGAGGCCTCGCACGAAATCGGGGCGGCGGCGAAGTTGCTGGGCGAAGAAATTCGCAGGGGACTCAAAACGATTGGTAAGCACCTATAACGGGGTTGATCAGCAGAATGCATGCGAAGGCGGACGGCGGTGGGCGCTAGCAACCGGATAGTCATCATGGGTGCCGCGGGCAGGGATTTCCATAACTTCAATATGGTCTATCGCGATGACTCGCTGAGCGAAGTGATGGCTTTTACGGCGACGCAAATCCCCCAAATAGCCGACAGACTGTATCCGCCCTCGCTAAGTGGCGCCCTTTACCCCGATGGAATCCCGATTATTCCAGAGGTGGATTTAGCGGAGTTTTGTCGCATCAGGCAGATATCACAGGTGGTGTTCGCCTACAGTGATATTACCCATCAGCAAGTCATGCATTGTGCGTCGATTGCCCTGGCTGCAGGTGCAGACTTTGTATTGCTGGGCCCGCACAGAACCATGATTAAGGCTGCTGTGCCGGTGATCGCAGTGTCTGCCGTAAGAACCGGTTGTGGAAAATCCCAGACATGCCGATGGATAGCGGCCTATCTGAAAGGGGTCGGTCTACAAGGGTCGGGTCTGGATGCATCTGCTTTAAGAGAGCGCGGCCTCAAAGTGGCCGTCGTGCGCCACCCTATGCCCTACGGTGATTTAGGCAAACAGGCGGTGCAGCGCTTTGAGCACATCCGCGACCTCGATGAGGCCAACTGCACAGTTGAGGAAAGGGAGGAGTACGAGCCCCACCTCGCGCAGGGAGTCCTTGTTTACGCCGGTGCTGATTACCAGCGGATTATCGAGCAGGCTCAGCAGGAGGTCGACATCATACTTTGGGATGGTGGCAATAATGACTTCCCTTTTGTGCAGCCGGATCTTCATGTGGTGTTGCTGGATCCATTGCGCCCAGGGCAGGAAACGGCCTACCACCCTGGCGAAACGGTGTTGCGCATGGCCGACATCGTGATAGTGGCCAAGGCGAACGTCGCCGCGGGAGCCGACGTGCAAAATGTTATAAAAACGGCGCGAGAACTCAATCCGGGTGCAACCATCATCAGGGCCGGATCAAGTGTTTATCTGGAAGATATTGCGGCTGTGCGCAACCAGCGCGTGCTGGTGATCGAGGATGGCCCCACGACGACTCACGGCGGCATGGCCTATGGTGCTGGTTATGTCGCTGCCGTGGAGGCACCGGCAAAGGAAATTGTTGATCCGCGTGGGGGTGCGGTGGAAGAAATTAAGGCTATTTTTGCCCAGTACCCCCGTTTAAAAAATGTACTACCTGCAGTGGGCTATTTCCCTGCGCAACTAAAAGCCCTGGAGCGGTCGATCAACAATATTGATGCGGATGTCGTGGTATCGGCGACGCCGTGTGATTTAAGCCGTCTGATCACAGTGAATAAACCGATCGTGAGGGTCGCTTATGAATATACCGATGGCGCTTCACCCAGTTTGGCCGATGCGCTTGATCGTTTCCTGATCCAGCAAGGCTTACGATAGCAGGACTTACAATAGTGAATCACCGAGTAATTAGCGGTGCTGCGAGTAATTCACCGTGTTGATAGTAATAGCGCTGGGCGGTAACGCGCTGCTAAAAAAAGGCGAGCCGCTGGAAGCAGATATCCAGAAGGTCAATATTGTCCGCGCCGCCAGATCGATTGCCGAGATTGCCGGCGACCATGCCCTCGTCATCACCCACGGCAATGGTCCTCAGGTCGGTTTGCTGGCGCTGCAGGGCGAGAGTTATAAATCCGTGAGGCCCTACCCACTGGATATACTCGATGCGGAATCGGCGGGCATGCTGGGTTACCAGATTGCCCAGCAACTGCTCAACGCCATGCCCGATCGGGAGGTTGTGGCGCTGTTAACCCAGGTCCTGGTCGATGGTGATGACAGGGCTTTTAAACAGCCGACCAAGCCCATCGGGCCGGTTTATAAAAACAGCGAAAAACAACGGCTGGCCGATCAGGTTGGCTGGACAATGGTTGAGGTTGATGGCGGGTTGCGCAGGGTTGTGCCGTCGCCGGAGCCGCAACGGATACTTGAATTACCGTCTATAAAACTGTTGGTGGAGCATGGCGTGATGGTGGTTTGTGCCGGTGGCGGCGGTATTCCAGTGATCATGGATCACCAGGGTCAACTGCAAGGCGTGGCAGCTGTGGTCGATAAGGATTTGACCAGCGCTCTGTTGGCCACCGAGCTGCGCGCAGATCGCCTGTTGCTGCTCACGGATGTTGATGCTGTTTATGCTGATTGGGGCGCGGATACCGCGCGGCCGATGCGCCGGACCACTATCGGAGAGTTGGCGCAGCAGAATTTTGAAGCGGGCACCATGGGGCCAAAAATTGCGGCGGCCTGCCGTTTTGTGGCGGCAGGCGCGGCGCGTGGCGGCGGGGTTAGTGCGCACATAGGCAATCTGGACAATATTGCGGACATCGTTGCCGGGCAGGGCGGAACCACAATAATCTCCGGCTAGCTCTGCAAGCTGTCTGCCCTGTTCTCCCCGGACTGGTCGTCACCTCTAAACTTGCTTAGAAAATACCGCTGTTTTGTGATTTCATAGCGACCTGTTGGTCGCGCTTATAGCCTGCAATCAAAAATACACAGCAAGCACAATATGAGGATGTCCGTGGAACAATTAACCGCCTTTCTGGGCATCAGCTTTCAAATCGGCGATCAAACGATCACGGTGCTTGACGTCCTGGTGGCGCCCACAGTGCTCTGTGTTGGCTGGCTGCTCCTCGGTTGGGCGGCGCGCACGCTGCGGAATCGCCTGACGGCCAGAAGTGTTAACGCCGACATCATTCATCTGATTATTCGGGCATTCAACATTGTTGGCCTGGGCATTATTGGCATCACCACGCTGGATATACTTAATGTGCCGTTAACCGCCTTTGCTTTTATTTCGGGCGCTGTGGCCATCGGTATCGGGTTTGGCGCGCAAAATATTATCAATAATTTCATCAGTGGCTGGATCCTGATGTGGGAAAGACCTATTCGCATTGGCGACTTTCTGGAGATCGGGGACACCAAGGGCCGGGTGGAAGCTATTAACGCGAGATCAACACGTATCCGTCGCATTGACGGTGTTCATTTGTTGATCCCGAATAGCCACTTGCTGGAAAACACCGTT
>JBFJZC010000277.1:0-3985 GCA_041622295.1 Porticoccaceae bacterium | reverse complement strand
TACCGCTTCAGGAACATCCGAAAAGCTAACGAGCTGGGGAAGATTAATGGCCTATTCATATACAGAGAAAAAACGGATTCGTAAAGACTTTGGCAAATTGCCGCAGGTGATGGATCAGCCCTACCTTCTCGCGATACAGCTTGATTCCTATCGAAAGTTTACTCAGACCGGCGTGGCGCTGGAAGATCGCGCGAGCACGGGTTTGCACGCGGCGTTCAATTCGGTGTTTCCGATAGAGAGCTATTCCGGTAATGCGCGCCTGGAGTACGTTGATTATAAGCTCGGTAAGCCAGTGTTTGATGTCCAGGAGTGTAAGCTGCGCGGCTCAACATATGCGGTGCCCCTGCGCGTTCGCGTTCGGCTACTGCTGATTGACAAGGATTCCGCTAACAAAACCATTAAGGATATCAAGGAGCAGGAAGTCTATATGGGGGAGATCCCCCTTATGACTGATCACGGCACATTTATCATCAATGGTACTGAGCGGGTAATAGTATCCCAGTTGCATCGGTCGCCAGGCGTGTTTTTTGATCATGACAAGGGTAAGACCCACTCTTCCGGGAAACTGCTCTATTCAGCGCGCATCATTCCTTACCGCGGTTCCTGGCTAGATTTTGAGTTTGATCCCAAGGATCTCGTCTATGTGCGAATCGATCGGCGTCGCAAGCTGCCGGCGACAATTTTGTTGCGCGCCATGGGCTACAGCACGGAAGAAATGATAGCGATGTTCTTCGAAATATCCACTTTCCGGCTCGACAAGGATGGTCAGTTTATATTTGAGCTGGAGCCTTCGCGCCTGCGCGGTGAGTTGGCTGTTTTTGACATTGTAGGTAAGGGCGGCAAGGTCATTGTGGAGGAAGGGCGTCGTATTACGGCGCGGCATATTCGCCAGCTTGAGACCGATAGTATTACTGAGATGGTCGTGCCGGAGGAGTACTTGCTGGGCAGGTCGATCGCGCGGGACATGGTTAATGAAGAAACCGGCGAAGTCCTTTTTGAATGTAATACGCTGATTACGGAAGAAGTTATTGCAGGTATTCGTGAGCAGAAGCTCGATAAAATTGACACTATTTACACCAACGATCTCGATTGTGGACCGTTTATCTCGGAGACGCTGCGTATAGACGGAACGCGGACTGAGCTTGAAGCGCTGGTAGAAATATATCGGATGATGCGTCCGGGCGAACCGCCCACCAAGGACTCTGCTGAGAATCTCTTTAAAAATCTATTTTTTAGCGCCGACCGCTACGATCTGTCTGCGGTGGGTCGAATGAAATTCAACCGTCGTCTCGGGCGCGAAGAAGTGGAGGGTGCGGGTATTTTGGCCCGTGAGGATATTGTTGACGTATTCAAGGTGCTTATTGCCATTCGCAATGGTCAGGGCGTCGTTGACGATATCGATCATCTGGGTAACCGTCGCGTCCGTTCGGTCGGGGAAATGGCTGAGAATCAGTTCCGCATCGGCCTGGTGCGCGTTGAGCGTGCGGTTAAGGAGCGCTTGTCCGTTGCCGAATCAGAGGGTTTGATGCCCCAGGATATGGTTAACGCCAAGCCGGTTGCTGCCGCCATGAAGGAGTTTTTTGGCTCAAGCCAGTTGTCGCAGTTCATGGACCAGAACAATCCTTTGTCTGAAGTGACCCACAAGCGGCGTGTATCCGCGTTGGGCCCAGGCGGTTTGACGCGGGAGCGAGCGGGCTTTGAGGTGCGCGACGTTCACCCGACGCATTACGGTCGGGTTTGTCCGATTGAAACCCCGGAAGGGCCAAACATCGGGTTGATTAACTCGCTGGCAAATTATGCACGGACCAATGACTACGGCTTTCTTGAAACGCCTTATCGCCGGGTCGCGGCAGGCCAGGTGACCGATGAAATTGAATACCTGTCGGCGATTAACGAAGCCGAATACGTGATCGCACAAGCATCGGCCACGGTCGATAAGAAGGGTAAGTTGAGCCAGGAGCTGGTGGCGGTGCGTCATCAGGGTGAGTTTACTGTCCGGCAGCCAGAAGATGTGCAGTACATGGATGTTTCGCCGCGCCAGGTAGTTTCGGTGGCGGCTTCTCTCGTGCCGTTTCTCGAGCACGATGATGCTAACCGCGCCTTGATGGGATCCAACATGCAGCGGCAGGCAGTGCCTACGCTGAAAACGGACAAGCCTCTGGTCGGTACTGGCATTGAGCGGGTACTTGCTGGCGATTCTGGAGTCTGTGTTGTGGCTCGTCGCGGTGGTGTCATCGAAAGTGCCGATGCCGCGCGCATAGTTGTGCGTGTTAACGATGACGAAGTTGAGTCGGGCGATGCCGGTGTTGATATCTACAACCTGATCAAGTACACCCGATCCAATCAGAATACCTGTATTAACCAGCGCGCCATAGTTGGCGGTGGCGACGTAATAGAGCGTGGCGATATTCTCGCGGACGGGCCTTCTGTGGATCTTGGCGAGCTCGCGCTCGGGCAAAACATGCGCATCGCATTTATGCCGTGGAATGGCTATAACTTTGAAGATTCCATACTTGTATCTGAGCGCGTGGTAGAAGAAGACCGGTTTACCACCATCCATATTCAGGAGCTGACCTGTGTCGCCCGTGACACAAAACTGGGTCCTGAAGAGATTACTGCGGATATTCCTAATGTCGGTGAGTCGGCGTTGGCGCGTCTCGACGAGTCGGGTATTGTGTATATCGGTGCCGAAGTAAATTCAGGCGATATTCTGGTCGGTAAGGTGACGCCCAAAGGTGAAACGCAACTGACGCCAGAAGAGAAGTTGCTGCGGGCGATCTTTGGTGAGAAAGCCAGCGATGTAAAAGATACCTCGCTGCGGGTTCCCGGTAGCACAAAAGGCACCGTTATAGATGTCCAGGTGTTTACGCGGGAAGGGCTGGAAAAGGATGTTCGGTCCAATGAGATCGAAAAAGCTGAACTCAATCAGTTCCGTAAGGACATAAATGATGAGTACCGCATTATGGAAAATGCTACTTTCGAGCGGCTGCGTCGCTCGCTGGTCGGCAAGCGTGTGGTCAGGGCACCCGAGCTCAAAAAAGGCGACGTATTGAGCGACGAAGTCGTTGATGGTTACGACGCCAGTAAGTGGTTCAAGGTACGCATGGAGGACGATGTCTGTAATCAGCAGTTGACCCGTGCTGAGCAGCAACTACTGGAGCGCCGGGCCGTTCTGGATGAACGCTTTGAGGATAAGAAGCGAAAATTACAATCCGGTGATGATCTGGCGCCCGGTGTACAAAAAATTGTCAAAGTCTATCTGGCCGTCAAGCGACGTATTCAGTCGGGCGATAAGATGGCGGGTCGGCATGGTAACAAGGGTGTTATTTCCGTGATTATGCCGGTTGAAGATATGCCTTACGATGAGCACGGCGTACCGGTAGATATCGTGCTTAACCCGTTGGGTGTGCCATCGCGCATGAATGTGGGGCAAATTCTCGAGACTCACCTGGGGCTCGCGGCAAAAGGTCTGGGCGAAAAAATCAACCTTATGCTGAAAGAGGAGCGCAAAACAGCAGAGCTGCGGCAGTTTATGCAGAGCATCTACAGCACTGGCACCAGTGTCAACAAGGTTAATTTAAAAGAATTGACGGATATAGAGGTCCTGGAGTTGGCGGACAATTTGCGCGGTGGCGTGCCCATGGCGACCCCTGTATTCGATGGCGCCACGGAAGCTGAGATCAAGGAGTTGCTGGTGCTTGCCGGGTTACCTGAGAGTGGTCAGATGACCCTGTACAACGGGCGCACGGGTGATGCATTTAGCCGCCCAGTGACGGTTGGCTACATGTACATGCTGAAACTCAACCACCTGGTAGACGATAAGATGCACGCGCGGTCGACGGGCTCCTACAGTCTCGTTACCCAGCAGCCGCTGGGCGGAAAAGCGCAGTTTGGTGGCCAGCGATTTGGTGAGATGGAAGTGTGGGCGCTGGAGGCTTACGGTGCTGCGTACACCCTGCAGGAAATGCTCACCGTCAAGTCCGAT
>JBFJZC010000276.1:0-3987 GCA_041622295.1 Porticoccaceae bacterium | reverse complement strand
AGTTAAATCTCTATTAACAGGAGTAACGATTGTCATGAGCAACATTGAAGAACGCGTTAAAAAAATGGTTGCCGAGCAACTGGGCGTTAAGGAAGAAGATGTGAAGACTGATTCTTCCTTTGTCGAGGATTTGGGTGCGGACTCTCTCGATACCGTAGAATTGATCATGGCTCTCGAAGAAGAGTTTGACACAGAAATACCGGATGAAGATGCTGAGAAGCTCGCCACCGTTAAAGATGCAGTTGAATATATTAATAAAAACTTGAAGTAAGCTAGCCCGGATGCCCAACCGTCTGACCTTGCTCAAAGCAGGCAGGCGGTTTTCTTTGTCCATCAGGCTAACAGGCAGCCCCACCTTTTACGCGTGGACGTTGACTCAGTTTGTTTTAATCGTCGAATGAATACGGTTAACTGGTTTTTTGTCGACGGCGCTGTTGAAGCGTCCCTGCCGACCACCGATCGCGGCCTTCTATACGGGCACGGACTGTTTGAAACCATGTGCCTGTGGCAAGGGCAGTTGCCTCTGCTTGACTTCCATTTGACTCGACTCGCCACAGATGCGAAAAAACTGGGGTTATTCTGTGATGTGGCGAATTTGCGTGCGGAAATACAAGGTATTTTGTCAGGTTTGCCGTCTGGCGGTGTTGTCAAGTTGATTCTGACCGCGGGGGATAGCCCCCGAGGTTATCGCTTCCCTGAGCCGACAAAATCGCGGCGGGTCGTCCAGTTTTTCCCTTCGTCTGACAGAACAGCCCTCGACGTACTGCAAATATGCGCATATCGTTTGCCAGCCAATCCGGCGCTGGCCGGCGTTAAGCATTTAAATCGTCTAGACCAGGTGATCGCTGCGGCAGAGTTGCCGCTACACCACGATGGCCTGCTGCTTGACCACGGCGAGCGTGTGATTGAGGCATTGAGTAGTAATCTGTTCCTGTTGTGGCAGAATCAGTGGTTGACGCCACGACTGGACAAGTCAGGGGTGGCAGGCGTGATGCGCGCATTATTGATTGAGCAGGTGTTGCCCGAGATGGGTATAACGGTGACCTGTCAGGATATTGATCTGGAAATGTTGAGTCGAGCGCACGAAGTGTTTACCTGCAACGCAGCTTCGGGAATCACGCCTATAGCTGAGGTGATTGGCATTGGGCGGTGGGAAGATACGCCAGAAACAGCGTCGATTCGTGTCAAGCTAAGTGAGCGTTACCCGTGCTTCGGCCTCTAGCGAATCACTTGTTCGTCCCGGTTATCGTGCTTCCCCTGTTGGCATGGCTGTGGTTACTGGGTGCCATATCGAGGCCGTTGTCTATGCCAGCTGACGGATACGAGTTAACCGTGGCCAAAGGGACAGGCATTAATCTGCTCGCAGATGGCCTCGTTGAACAAAGGCTGACCAAGTCCGCTTTCCCCCTAAAAATTTATGCCCGCTTGCGTCCACGTCGCGAAATTATCGCCGGTGACTACCTGCTTGTGCCAGGCGATACACTGGCAACCATGTTAGCCAAATTAGCTGCTGGCGCCGTCCAGCGGCACACCATCACATTTGCGGAAGGTCTGACTTTAGATCAATGGCGTAAGACTCTGGCAAAAAAGGAAAACATAGACCATACCCTGGCCGAAAAGAGCAATGCTGAAATAGCGGCGAGTTTAGGCATTGAATATGAAAACCCTGAAGGCTGGTTTGCGCCAGATACTTACGTGTACCTGTCTGATGATAGTGACTTGACAATTTTACGCCGCGCCCATCAGCGTATGGAGACTATGCTGGCGAGTTTATGGACTGAACGGGAGGATGGTTTGCCCTACAAAACGCCTTACGAGGCACTAGTGATGGCGTCGATCATAGAAAAAGAGACAGGGGTGGCAGAGGAAAGAGCGCAGATAGCTGGGGTGTTTGTACGACGCTTGCTTAAAGATATGCGTTTGCAAACTGACCCGACAATTATCTATGGCCTTGGCGCTGAGTTTGACGGTAACCTCACCCGCAAACATCTGCGGCAGCTGTCCCCGTACAACACCTATCGCCACGGTGGGTTGCCGCCGACCCCTATCGCGAATCCGGGCGCCGCTGCGCTTGAGGCTGCCTTGCATCCGGCTGCCGGAAAGGAATTGTTTTTCGTCGCCAAAGGTGATGGCAGTCATCACTTTTCGGCGAGCTTGAATGAACATAACAAAGCGGTGCGTGATTTTCAGATCGATCGGCGAAAGAAGAGCTACCGTTCAGCACCATCTACAACGCCTAAAACTACAGCACCAACTACAGCACCTACAACTTCCGCACCAGCACCTCTAATTACTACGGCACCCACGGCTGGTGAGACGCCATGAAAGGTAAATTCATTACTCTCGAAGGCACCGAAGGTGTTGGCAAAAGTACCAATATTCGTTGCATTGAAGAATGGTTGGTATCCCGTGACATAGATTTTGTGACGTCCAGGGAACCTGGTGGCACGGATCTCGGCGAAAAAATTAGAGCGCTGCTGCTCGATCACCGTTCCGGTTCGATAGACGCGGTTGCCGAACTGCTGTTGATATTCGCATCCCGTGCGCAACACCTGTCGGAAAAAATTCTGCCTGCGTTGAACAGCGGCGTTTGGGTTCTGTGTGATCGTTTTACAGAAGCTACTTTTGCCTATCAAGGCAGCGGCCGCGGTCTCGCCATTGAGTCGATACAGACGTTGGCGAATCTGGTTCAGGGGGCTCTAAAGCCGGATTTGACCCTGGTGCTCGACATTGATCCGCGGGTTGGTCTGGCGCGAGTTGACGAACGTGGCGCGCGGGATCGATTTGAAGAAGAGGACATTATTTTTTTTGACCGTGTACGGCAGGGTTACCTGCGGCAGATTACTGAGCAACCTGAGCGTTTTTGCTTGATCAATGCTGGACAAACCGCAGCGCAGGTCGCGACTGATATTTGTGAGGCATTGAATAACTTTGTGGCTAAATGTTAGACAGTAAAACTATGACAAAATCCCCCTTGTTTCCCTGGCAGGAAAGGCAGTGGCAAGCGATCGAACGGCTGCTGGATAATGGGAGATTGCCGCACGCGCTACTGCTTAGCGGTCCGGCTGAGATAGGCAAAAAAGCCTTTGCAATGGCCCTGGTCGCCAGGCTGCTGTGCGCATCACCCGGGGCGGGAAGGGCTTGCGGAATCTGTAAAAGTTGTACCTTGATCAGTGGCGATGTCCATCCGGATTTCTACCTGCTTGAACCGGAGGATGTGGGTAAGGCTATATCGGTTAACTCGATACGAGAAGTTACTAGCTTTGCCGCAAAAACAGCATTGCTAGGTGCCTGGCGTGCAGTGTTAGTGGTGCCAGCGGAGGCCATGACATTGAGTGCAGCTAACGCGTTGTTAAAAACCCTTGAGGAACCTGGCAACAACACGTTGCTGGTGCTCGTACATCACCAGCAGGGTGATTTGTTGGCGACCATTCGCAGCCGTTGCCAGTCGCTTTTATTCCCTGTGCCCGCCTCAGCAATCGCCCTTGAGTGGCTGGAGGCTAACTGTAAAGCTGATAATTATTCGACGCTACTTGCCGCTGCTGATGGTCGCCCCTTGCGCGCGGCGCGCATTGCCGGTGACGGCTCCTTCAGCCAGATTAATAAAATTGAAACGATATTGACTGCTGTTGCGCAAGGGCGGCAAGCCCCGGTCGACGCAGCTGAACAATGTAAGGAATTTTTGCCCGCTGAGCTGGTTGAGCGGATATTGATTCACCATACTCAGATAATTCGCAACCGCGTGCAGACCCACGGCGTGCCGACACGAGGACATTTTGCTTTTATGGATCAGCTGTTGATCGCCAGAAAACGGCTGGCTAGCAAGACTAATCCTAACCCCCAAATGCTGATAGAAGAGTTGTTAATGAGTTGGCGGCAGCTACAACCCACATTTTCCGCCTGAGCCCAACTTGATAAAAATATGGTATTCTTGACAGCTTCAATGGCAGGTTGCAAATACAGACTAGGATCATGGCGTTCAATGGT
>JBFJZC010000275.1:0-4020 GCA_041622295.1 Porticoccaceae bacterium | reverse complement strand
CAATCAGTCCAGCGAGGCCAGGTACCCAGAGGTACCAGCGTTTATCGAGTAAACCCAGGCGGTCAGCAAGATAGCCGCCAATGATGGTGCCGACGATACCTGAGCCGCCCTGCACAAAAGCCATCCATGTGCCGATTTCGCCGACGCTCATACCGTGCGAGCGGATAAAAAAAGACGGTGTCCATGTGCCGGTGCCGTAACCCGTAAATGCCTGCAAGGCGCAGGCCAGTGACAGATGCGCAAAGGTGGCGCGGGTGAATAAAAATTTAATGGTCTCGCCGATACCTGGCGCAGTGCCGGTGTCGGTAAGGTTTTGCGACATCCCCCGCGGTGGTTCTTTAATGGTAAACCTGACCAGCAGCGCAATAATAATGCCGGGTAGTCCCACGGCAAAAAAAGCCATCCGCCAGCCAAAGAACTCGTTGATCCATGCACCGAGGAGGAAGCCTGTCAGTACCCCTATATTGACACCCGTGGAGTAAATGGACAGGGCTGTTGCTCGATATTCCGGGGGGTAGATATCAGACAGCATTGAGTGCGCAGGCGGACTACCGCCGGATTCACCGACGCCGACGCCAATGCGGGCAAGTAATAACTGCGTGTAGTTTTGCACCAGCCCGGATATCGCGGTCATGGTGCTCCACACAGTAATCGCCAGAGCAATAATTGTGCGGCGTGAGGAGTGTTCGGCCCACTTGGCGATGGGGATGCCACACACCACATAAAAAACAGCAAAGGCGAAACCGGTGAGCAATCCCAGCTGGGTATCTGAGAGCCCGAGTTCGGCCTTGATGGGTTCCTGCAGAATGACCAGTATCTGTCGGTCGATAAAATTAAATCCGTAGACCACGGTCAGCAGTCCTAAAACATAGGTTTTATAGCCGGCGCGACGGTAATCAAGTAATGGCACATCGACGGAGTCAGCTGTTACGTTTGAAGATGTTGGCTGCGGTACTTGCGGGGCCTTTCTATTGCTCATCTGTGCTTCTCTTTTTATTGCTTTATCTTTTTATAGCGTACAGCCGAAGGCTTGCGCACTGTAAAGGTGCGGCCAGTTCCACAACTTCTTGTATTTTTATAAGCGGTGGGAACTGCAGGGTAATGGCTCTATGGTACCTGTTGTATTGTTTTCAGACACCCGATTTTTGGCTAATAAAAAACCCCTTCACAAATGACTGTAAAGGGGCTCAATAAAACAGCTCACGGGAGGGCTGCGATAGATTAGCGCGTACGGGACTAGAGCATACTGAGATCTCTAACTGCGCCTTTATCAGCACTGGTGACGAATTTGGCGTAGACCTTGAGGGCCGCGGATACTTTGCGTGGACGGTACTCGGTGGGTTGCCAGCCAGCGGCATCCTGTGCAGTTCGACGTTGCGCCAGCTCTGTTTCGTCCAGTTTTACGTTGATAGTGCGATTGGGGATGTCGATATGAATAAGATCGCCATTTTTTACCAGCCCGATAGCGCCGCCGGCAGCCGCTTCCGGAGAGCAGTGACCAATGGACAGACCGGACGTGCCGCCAGAAAAGCGGCCATCCGTTACCAGCGCACAGGCTTTGCCCAAACCCTTGGATTTGAGGTAGCTGGTGGGATAGAGCATTTCCTGCATGCCGGGGCCGCCACGGGGGCCTTCGTAACGAATAATCATGACATCCCCAGCGTTCACCTTACCGGCGAGAATGTCGGCCACAGCGGAATCCTGGCTCTCGCATACATAGGCGGGACCTTCGAAGACCAGAATCGATTCATCGACACCGGCCGTTTTTACCACGCAGCCATCGGCGGCAATATTGCCGTAAAGCACCGCGAGACCGCCGTCCTTGCTATAGGCGTGTTCAACGCTGCGGATACAGCCGCCAACCCGGTCGAGGTCGAGACTCGGCCATCGAGTAGCCTGGCTGAATGCGGTCTGCGTGGGTATGCCAGCAGGACCGGCGCTGTAATACTGGGCAACATCTTCTGCGGGCTGCAAGGCGATGTCCCAGGTATCCAGAGCTTCGCGCATACTTTTTGCGTAAACAGTAGGTAATCCGGCGTGTAATAATCCGCCGCGATCCAGTTCGCCAAGAATACTCAGGACGCCACCAGCGCGGTGCACATCTTCCATGTGATACAGGGGCGTACTGGGCGCCACCTTGCAAAGTTGCGGGATTTTACGGGAGAGCCGATCGATATCGGTCATGGTGAAATCCAGCTCGGCTTCCTGGGCAGCGGCCAGCAGGTGGAGAATGGTATTGGTTGAGCCGCCCATAGCAATATCCAGGCTCATGGCATTTTCAAACGCTTCAAAGCAGGCTACCGATCGGGGTAGCACGCTGTAATCATCCTGCTCGTAGTGCTGTCTGGTGATGTTAACGATCACGCGACCGGCTTCGAGAAACAATTCGCGCCGATCAGCGTGGGTGGCCAGGAGAGAGCCATTGCCCGGCAGCGACAAACCGAGTGCTTCGGTCAGGCAGTTCATGGAGTTGGCTGTAAACATGCCGGAACAGGAGCCACAGGTTGGGCAGGCCGAACGCTCGTACTCAGCGACTTTTTCGTCGCTGGCCCCATCGTCGACGGCGATCATCATCGCATCGACCAGGTCGAGTTTGGTCTCCGAAAGCTTGGTTTTACCCGCCTCCATGGGTCCGCCGGAAACAAAAACGGTGGGGATATTAAGCCGCAGAGCCGCCATTAACATGCCGGGTGTGATCTTGTCGCAATTGGATATGCACACCAGTGCATCGGCGCAGTGGGCATTGACCATGTATTCCACAGAGTCGGCGATAATGTCTCGTGATGGCAGTGAATAGAGCATGCCATCGTGCCCCATGGCGATGCCATCGTCGACGGCGATGGTGTTGAATTCCTTGCCGACGCCACCGGCTTTTTCGATCTCACCGATGACCAGTCCACCCATGTCTTTTAAATGCACGTGCCCGGGCACAAACTGGGTAAACGAGTTGGCAACAGCAACGATAGGCTTATCGAAGTCCTGGTCGGTCATTCCGGTGGCTCGCCATAGCGCGCGAGCGCCTGCCTGGTTGCGGCCTTTGGTGGTGGTATGGGAACGGTAGATAGGCATGTTCAACCCCAGCTCAAATTCGAAGTACAGGTTAAAGAGGGCAGACAGGATACCAGACCTGCAGGTCTTGCCGAAACAACTGGATTCATGCGGTTAGTTACCAGTACCCTATCGCGACTATTTATCTGAACCAGCCTATCTGAACCGGCGGTTATTGAGGACAGTAATATGGGGTGTTACGACAAATATTTTTTGGCGCCGTTCATCAATTGCGCCTGCGGCACCAAACCAATTCTCCATCAGCGTAAAAAAGTGGTACCCCAGTGTACCGGTCGGGTGCTGGAAGTTGGCATGGGCACGGCGCTTAACTTGCCCTACTACGATCGCGATAAGGTGGAGTTTATCTGGGGCCTGGAGCCTTCCGAGGCGATGCGTGAAAGGGCGCGGCCAAATATAGAAAAATCTGGGCTGGAGGTCAGGTTGATTGATTTGCCCGGTGAAGAAATTCCTCTCGAAGACAACTCGGTGGACACGGTACTGCTGACCTATACGCTGTGCACAATCCCTGATTGGTATGCCGCATTGCGGCAAATGCGTCGGGTTCTCAAGCCGGGTGGCAAACTCATATTTACCGAACATGGCAAGGCGCCGGATGAAAGTGTGTGTCAGTGGCAGGATCGTATTAATCCCCTGTGGAAAAAGATTGCTGGTGGTTGCAACCTGAATCGCCCCATTCCCAGCCTCCTGTCGGAAAGCGGTTTTAGCACACTTGAAATAGAATCAATGTACCTGCCTTCCACGCCCAGGTTATTCGGCTTCAATTACTGGGGCGTTGCTGAAATTGCCTAGAACATGGGCAGTTGACCACCGTTTGTACGATGGCATTTGAGGAGGCCATCCTCTATTATCGCTAGCCCAATTAAACAGATACAGGAGATTGACCATGGCCTGCACCGTATTGCTGGAATTAAAAGTCAAGCCCGAGTGTGTTCAGGATACCCTCAACGGTTT
>JBFJZC010000274.1:0-4031 GCA_041622295.1 Porticoccaceae bacterium | reverse complement strand
TGCCAGTTGATTGGTCACCTTCAGGGTGACACGCTCGCCTTCACGCCAGTGCAATATCGGCCCGGGCACGCCCCCGTTAATAGCCGTCGCCACGCTCTGCGCACCCGTAAAATTCACCGCCTGATAACCGATGTTCAGGTCGAAGTGGTTGCCTGCCAAAGCGCGAGGCTGAGTTGCAACCACAGCACCTGACGCGAAAGATCTAGATATTTTTGCACCGGACAATACAAGCCCGGCACCGGCGAGTCCCGTCACGAAACGGCGACGGGACAAATTGGTAACTTTATCAACGCGCATTTTTTCTTCTCCTTACTGTACTGAGTGACGAGACTGGGTGCCGTACTCGTTGATCTCGGCGTACATGTCTGCCACACCATCCCGTTTTAGCAACCCTGTCGCATAGAGCTCCGACCTCTCTCCCATCGCCATGACAAAACTGCCCGCCGGGAAGCCCCACACAGCTAGTGCGATTGCCGTGGCGGATTTTTCGGCCAGCAAGTGCTTTATCACGGGAACCCGAAGAGGGCTTGCAAAGACACAACCGCGGTACGTCACCGGTATATTTAACGCAACCAACCCTGGGAAAAACTGTTTCATGTGTAACTCCGACAATGACCAACATCTTGAATGGGCGCTCGACATAGACGAGCACCCGCAGGAGTCAAACTGAAATAGATTTACTGGTATATAACTCCCGCTAGCGCCTGAGGGCGTTTTTCAGGCGCACCTGCCCTGTGTTAGCAGAAATTGGGGGGACGAAACAGAGAAGAGGTGGTCGCCACGCGGCGGCCAGACTGCATCGTAAACGCACTGGTTGGCAGTGGGGAAAAGACCGTAGCTAAACCCACGGCCGGGAGATAGGCAGAGCAGATGCCGGGGCAACAGGTACAATCGCGTTCACAGTCACCGGGTGCAGCCATCGTGTGCTCGGACGAAGCACAAGCCGCCTCCGCGCACATAATCTCGCTCATGTTCATCATCGCGTGACCTGGCGCAGAACGGCTCATGTCAGCCATTAATGGCTTAATTGTCACGAATGAAAGTGCCACCAGAACCACGCAAAACAATGTTTGCGAGGCACCTCGCAGGTATGCTCCGATGCCGGCAATGGATATGGCTTGCACTGTACTTGTGGTACTCATAGTTGCCAAGTAGACCACGTGGCGACACGGTAGCTCAAGATGTTCTGTAAAGAAAACCTGCCGCTGGCCGTCACCGCCGGTAACACCACAGAAAAATTTGGCTAACACCCTGCAGTCCGCGGATTTTCATTGCCCGCCGAGTAATTGACAATCATTGACTTCACGAACCCGATCCCGGCCCAGATGCGTCTCGACAATAACAACAACATTGATAATGAGCCAGGCTAACAACATCGTTACGATGGTATGGCTGAGGAAGTGATCGCCAATTAGCATTTTGTAAGCGCCCATGATCCAGCCAGTGCCCGCGGCAAGATAAAGTGCGCGCCGCTGATTTTTTGCCGTTTTAAAAAGAAAAAACAACGACATCAACGCAAAGCCGCCACTGGCATGACCCGCCGGAAAGCAGCGCTGCCGAGTAAGGGGCGCATCCCCAAACACACCGTCATAGGAAAGCTTGCCGCCAAACTCCGATAACGCACGCGGGCAGGCAACGTTAGTTGCCGCTTTCAGCCCGGACACAGTTAGAGGAATTAATATGAGCGATAAAACGACTATGCGGATACCTCGGCTGTAACGTTTTATAGTCGGCGCGCGTTTGCAGAAAAAGAGACTGGCGATAAGACCCAGCGCGCACAAAATCAGCAACCACTTTAGTCCATCGTATAAAAGAAAGCGGCTGATGGGTTCGGCACTACTCCATATCCATCGCTGGTTTACCCCGTCAAAAAAATACCGCTGCAACCATAGATCCAGCGGGATCCACTCGAACACAACCAGGCACAACAACAGTGCAAGCAAGGAAAACCCGGCCTGCCTGGTGTTACTCATCAAGCTCCCGAACTGTATATAGTGCTTGCGGACCGCTGTGTGCAGCAGTCTCTACCTCAAAAGTGCTCAGTAGCGTATCGAACACCGCATCGTGGGAATTAACGTCATCCATGCGCATTAGGGCGCTGGTCTGATCAATCTCCGATGCGCTACCCACCCAGACGATTACCGGCACGTCGATCTGTTGCTGAGGCGCCAGCGGATACGGCATGCCATGGAGGTACAGTCCGTTTTCACCCAGCGATTCGCCGTGGTCACTGACGTACAACATGGACGTTCCAAAGTCCTTGTTATTGGCCTTTAGTAAAGCGATGACTTCAGACAGGAAGTAATCGGTATAAAGGATGGCGTTATCGTAGGCATTACCAATCTCTTCATCTGTACATGTGGATAGTTCTGCCGACTGACAGGCCGGTGTAAAGCGCTCGAACGCCTGCGGATAGCGCCGGAAATAGGCGGGACCGTGATTGCCCATCTGGTGTAACACAATCAGCACATCGCCGGGTTGCGAATCGATATACGCCTGTAAGCCGTGCAGCATGCCGATATCGCGGCATTCTGTATCACACTCGGGGTTCACATCAGGAGATCGAAAGTCCTCATATTGAACGCGCGTCGCGACACCCTTTGAATCTGAATTGTTATCCCGCCACAGGACGCTCACACCCGCCCGAGTGAGTACGTCAAGGATATTCTCTGTATGCCTCGCCGCCTCCACATCGAAGCTTTTGTGCCCGTGAAGCGCAAACATGCAGGGCACTGAAATGGCTGTAGACGTTCCGCAGGATGAAATATGGGTGAAGCTGAACAGGTTTGTTTCTTTCGCCAGGCGGGGATTTGTCTCGCGCGCGTACCCATTGAGTGAAAACCTGTCCCGACGTGCGGTTTCTCCCACCACCATAATAGTCAATTCTCGCTCGGTATCGGTGGCCGGGATGGCCGCTTCCGGAAAAATCCTGACCAGTTCAGCCGGCGTCTCCTTCGCTCCCAATTGCGACAGATACTTGCCCATTGAGTAGATCGGATAGCTTGGATTCGCATAGTAGCGCAACAATTTATGTTCGCGGAAAAAGCTGGCGTACTGGTTACCGAAACTGAGCAGACAAAGGATCATGATGACCAGCGCGCCACCAATATTTTGCGCCCTGTAGCGCAATTCACGGAAATAAGCAGCGTGCTGCAGGGGCAAATACCATACGACAATAACCGGGAGGACACCGAGGACAAACACACGCAACAGGAATTTGAGATTGAGGAGATCAGTGACCTCTGCACTGTTCGTTTCGATGATATTTTGAATCATCACCGTGTCTATCACAGTACCAAAATTATCGCTAAAGTAGCCGCTCACCGCAGCCAGCAAAATAAAACCACTGGCAACACCCCGCACCGGCAGAACAGCGCCAGGTGCGGCCATCAAAACCACCAGCAGTGCGCCATGTAACAGGCTAACGGACAGCAGGAAAGCGGCATTGCCTGCGTCCCATGGATAGGTGCCAGCCACTTTTGAAAAAAACGCAAAATTACCGGTCGCAACAAGATATGTCGCAACAAGAACGACCAACCCGGTGCGCGAGAGATTTCGCCAATTAGTCAGCTTCATATCTAGCGAACTATATATGGCAGATATTAAGGAAGGCTTACGTTTAGATACGCTCTCGCATGCTGATGCCTCGGCACCGAACACCACTTCGGAGGATACCGGGTGATTGACCTGCCAGACGGCGGGTGCCCGTGCGTATCATCATCGCGCTACGGTAAGGGGCATCGGGGCAACGAATCGCACACGGCTGCGGATCCTGGCGATGCTTGCCTAAACTCCCGCAAGCTATCTGCATATTCAGGCTTATCAGGTGCCAGCGTTTGCGCACACTGGGATGCCGAGATAGCGGCATTCAGGCAGCCTTGCCCGGACAGAGCGTAGCCGAGATTATTCCACACCGCCGCCTCTTGCGGATGCAGGCCAAGTGCCGCCCGGAACTCTCGTTCCGCAGCCACGTAGTCGGCCTCTGCATAGGCCGCATTGCCAGAGGCCATCATCACCACCAGGTTGCCGGG
>JBFJZC010000273.1:0-4038 GCA_041622295.1 Porticoccaceae bacterium | reverse complement strand
TATTTTTCCGAAGAACAAAACATGTTGCGCGAGCAAATCCGCCGCTTTGTCGAGCAGGAAATTGTACCGAATGCCGAACCCTGGGAAAGCGCTGGCTTCGTGCCTCGCGAGGTGTTGCGCAAAATGGGTGAGCTGGGCTTCCTCGGTATTCGCTACGACGAAGAATACGGCGGCAGCAAAATGAATACCCTGGGCAGCATCATTCTTGCCGAAGAACTGGGCCGCTCCACCTTTGGAGGTTTCGCCGTCACTGTCATGGTGCATACGGACATGGCCTCACCCCATCTTGACAACTTCGGCACCAAAGCCCAGAAAGAAAAATACATGCCCGACTTAATCAGTGGCAAAAAGATCTGCGCCGTTGGCGTCACCGAACCCGATGCCGGATCAGATGTAGCGGGCATTCGCACCACAGCGGTGGAAGATGGCGACAGCTACGTACTGAACGGCAGCAAAATGTTTATCACCAATGGGGTTAAGGGTGACATTTATTTTATCGCCGCGAAAACCGACACCACCGTTAAAGGCTCACGAGGCATCACCATATTTATTGTCGAAAAAGGCACGCCCGGGTTCAGTGTTGGCCGGGCACTGGCCAAACAGGGCTGGTTATCCTCTGACACCGCTGAACTGATCTTCGAAAACTGCCGAGTACCCAGGGAAAACATCCTCGGAGAGCTTAATAAAGGCTTTTACTCGATCATGAAAAACTTCCAGAACGAGCGCGCCGTCCTCGGCGCACAATCCATGGGTGAAGCCGCCAAAGCACTGGAGTTAACACTGCAATACGTGCAGGAGCGCAAGGCTTTTGGGGCGCCACTTTGGGAAAAACAGACCATTCGGGCGCGCCTGGCCATGTTGCAGGCCAAAGTCGAAGCTGGTCGTCAGCTGGTTTATCACGCAGGCTGGCTGGATTCCATGGGACAGGATTGTGTCAAGGAAGTATCGATGGTCAAAGCCTACTGCTGTGAACTGGTCAACGAGGTCATGTATACCTGCCTGCAATTTCACGGCGGTTTTGGTTACATTCGCGAAAGCGCTATCGAGCGTATGTCGCGGGACGCACGGGTACAAAGCATTGGCGGTGGCGCCACCGAAGTCATGCTGGAGGAAATCGCCAAGCGCTCGATAGTTGTCTAGCGACACACAACGGCCGGCTACCGAAAATGGCGACTACGCCAGAAGCTGAATAGCCCGCCTGCTCCAACTTTGCCAGTCATCCTGACACACATCGGCACCGCCTGAATGGGTGCCGGTTGTCGCTCGCTACCGGGCCAAAAGGCGCGACGTCGGATGTGTAAAACAAACCCCCACCCCGCGCAGAGACAATTACAAATTTGCAATTGATTCTATATCGACTATGTTTGGACTTTATAAGGATTGCGGCCAGATAAGGATTGCGGCCAGCGCGACTAATCGTGTTTGGCCAGTAGTGGTACCTTTTTATTCCCGTTAGACAAAAATAATTTGATTGAGGGGCTACCATGCTACACCCAAAAATGAAGAAACTACCCGTTGTCTGCCTTTTAACCAGAACATCTGCGTTTCTGGCAATCGTCATATGTGCCACCCTTTTCACAAACAAAATTACCTACGCCGCTAGTCAAAACTCCGGCAATATCTTGCTTGAGGAAATTATCACCACCGCGACCAAAAAAGCCGGTGGCATCAGTGTGCAGGATGCGCCACTGGCCTTAACCGCTTTTGATGAAGCGCAAATTGACGCCCTGCACATGCGCACAGTACAAAGTCTTGCTTTTTCGGTACCCAATGTGCAGCTTGAGGAGGTGGGAACGACGCGCGGCACCGCGAACTTTTCGATCCGCGGCCTTGGCATCAACAGCTCTATTCCTTCAATAGACCCTACAGTCGGTGTTTTTGTGGACGGCATGTATTACGGACTCAACGCCGGCGTGGTCATGGACACGTTTGATCTGGCGGGTGTGGAAGTGTTACGCGGCCCACAGGGGATTTTGTTTGGCCGTAACGTAACGGGCGGAGCGGTATTGCTCCGAACAACGTTACCGGGGGACGAATTTCACATGAACAACAAGTTCTCGGTGGAATCCGGTCTTAATTACACTGCCTCGACGGTTATGTCGGGCCCCATCACCGATAAACTCGGCGCCAAACTTGCTGTGTACTACAACGACGACCGAGGGTATTTTAAGAATCTGGCGGATGGCAACGACCATTTTGGTGACGCCGATACCCGTCTGTTGAGAGGCGCGCTGACCTATGCTGTCAATGACTCCCTTGACGTCATTCTGCGCTACGAACACGGTGTTTCAAAAGGTGACGGACCGGCAGCCAAGAACCTCGGTTTATTCGCCCGGGAAAACTTTGACTTCGCCATTGATGAAGACGGGTTTTACGAAAATCGCTGGAATAATGCCATCCTGGAGACAACCCTTGACGTCGGGTTTGGCGATGGCCAGATCGTCAATATCCTCGCCTATCGAGACTACAACAGCGAAACTTTAGGTGATATAGATGCTACGCCGTCGTTCCTTTTCCATGCGCCCGGCAAAACCGATCAGGACCAGTGGTCAAATGAATTGCGCTACTCCGGCACCTTCGGCAGAACGGTGGCCACCACCGGCGTGTACTACTTCACACAAGAAATGGACTACCTGGAGCGGCGTATTATCCTCGGTGGCCGGCTTGATCTCACCGGCGGCGGCATCATGGAAGCGGAGACCTGGGGCGTTTTTTCACAATTCGACATTTCACTGACAGAACAGTGGATATTGACTGTCGGCGGACGCTACACAACAGAAGACAAGGAAGCCCGTGTCGCAACTATTCCTCTCAACAGATGTAACCTGGATAGCGGGCATTGTTCTCTATATGATTTCAACGACTCCGATGACTGGGACAGTTTCATGCCCAAGGTTGGCCTGCAGTGGATACCTGACGACACCAGTCTTTATTATCTGACCTGGACCAAGGGCTTCCGCAGTGGCGGATACAATTTACGGAACACGTCGCCGACAGCATCACCCGGCCCCTTCGATCAGGAGGAACAGGATTCCTACGAAATAGGCATGAAGAAGGATTTCCTGGATGGCCGTCTCAGAGTTAACGCAGCAGCCTTCTACAATGAGATAGACGACCTGCAAAGGGAAGTGGTCACTCCCGATCCCATCGTCGGTGTGGTCCAGGTTGTCAAAAACACCGCAGCGGTAACACTGTCCGGGTTTGAGCTGGAGCTCACCGCCGTGATAACAGAGCGTCTCACCACCCAGGTCTTCGCGGGATACACTGACGGCGAATACGACAAGGTACTGTTTGACCTGTCCGGCGATACGATCGTCGACGATACGGACCTGGCGCTGGATCTGCCCAGGCTATCCCCGTGGGAGTACGGCGCGGCGTTAATCTACGACTACAGCCTGGGCGAGTTCGGCATGCTAACTGGCAGAGCGAGTTTTTCACACCGTGACGGCGCTGCCTTTTCAGAAAATAATATCGGTCAGCTCACCGAATCAGATATGGTCGATATGAGCCTGGCCTGGGCGATAAACGACAAATTGAGTGTGTCGCTGTATGGCAAGAATCTTAAAGACGAAGCGACTATCGGCGGCAGCGCCGAGTTACCCTTCTTCCCAGGCGCAACCTTCTCTCCACTCAACAAGGGCAGGATTTTTGGCGCGGAAATTCAGTATCGTTACTAGGCCAAATAACCACGTCGCAACAAAGCCGGGGCAATCCCGGCTTTGTTAATGGCCCACCGTTTTAAACCGGGTTATCGGTGGGCCTTTCCAATTACAAATAGGGCGAAAATAACCAGCAGAACGCATCCCGCGTACGCTCCGGCAATGATCTGCCATCAACTTCACTGAGCGTTACCCGACGCGCTGTACTTATCACTGCATCGACATACTGGTTCAGCTCTGTGCTAAGCGCTGGGTCATAAATTTCGACTCCTAACTCAAAGTTTAAGCGTAGGCTGCGAGGGTCAATATTCGCCGAACCCATCAGCACATAATTGTCGTCAACAAGAAACAATTTGGAGTGAGCGAAGGGAGGTGGCTG
>JBFJZC010000272.1:0-4083 GCA_041622295.1 Porticoccaceae bacterium | reverse complement strand
GAGGGGGGTGGATTCGAACCACCGAAGCTTTCGCGTCAGATTTACAGTCTGATCCCTTTGGCCGCTCGGGAACCCCTCCCTAAAAAAGGGCGAGCATTGTCCGTACTCGCTCTCAATTTGTCAACTTACTGTTTGCCAAACCAAATTAGGCACTACAACTCTTCGATATGGAGCTGGCGAGAGGAGTCGAACCCCCGACCTGCTGATTACAAGTCAGCTGCTCTACCAACTGAGCTACGCCAGCAAAACCCATGAAAAATGGATGCGCGATTCTATTGGAAGTCAACTCACTAAGCAACCGCTGTGAGCATGCTGCCAGGTCTTTAATGTTGCTTTTTATAACGAAAATCTCTTCATCAGGCTGCGAATCGGCTTAACTCTGGTCCGAGCCACATTTAATTGTACTCGCCTCGACGTCAGGAGAATGGTCGGCGATATCTAACCAGAACTGTCGAGATAATGAATCTGCGGCAACCTGCGGCATCCTCACCCAGTACCTCGGCACCTTATTGATGACAGGTTCAATTTTTGCCGTAAACCCCTTAACTGAGAGCTCGGTGAGCCGACGTTTCGCATTTTCGTCAGATGTGAAAAATCCCAGAGATATGCCATTTTTCAATTTGCCATCCTGAAATGCAAAGCTATCTATGCCATTCGCTTGCAGCTGACTTCTTTTTTTGGCCAGCAGAGCCATAGACGGCAAAGGCGGAATGTAGACCCAGTAACCCTTTAAAATGTCCTCCTCCTCTCCGCCAATAACGGTCGAAATCCCCAGACCAGTCAACCTGGCAGTGATATCACTGGCCGCTTTGTGCTCGCTAAAGGGCCCCAGTTGGACGCACTCGCTTTCGGCAACCGGCGCATTAGATTCAGTGACGGTATCGCTCGCTTCACTGGTTTCACTGGTTTCACTGGTTTCACTGGTTTCACTGGTTTCACTGGTTTCACTGGTTTCAGTGGTTTCAGTGGCATCAGCGCCGTCGACCGTAGTGTATTCGATTGAGCTTTTTGGTGCCTCGCTCGGGATATTTCTTACGTCACCTGCCGGACTGACTTCATCCAGCAGCATGATCGGAGAAGCCAATTCATTGACGGACTGCAGGGCCTTTACCTCAGCATTGACATACCCTGTAGTGGCGCTCCGCCAGTAAAAAACTACCGCATTGAGGAGTAGCACTATTGCCAAAATCCACTTGAACGGCAACAACCGACAATTCTGTTGATAAAATGTCTGAATACTCACGGTATCGCCAATGCAAGGCCGTCGAGCACCAAATCTTGTATGCTTTGCGCCCGCTCTTCAAAAAACGCCGCCAACGGCTCGGACCCACCCCCGGTAAAAACAATAGCCGCCAACACACCCGTCCCTTGCTGTAGCTCGGCAAGGGCTTTTTCGATCAACGCCAGAGACATCAGAAAACATCCATTTTGAACCGCATCTCGTGTGTTTTTGCCCGGTAAGCACGAATAGTCTTTGCGCTGCTCAAACCGCACGCCGCTGGTTCCCTGAAACAAGGCCTGAAACATCATTGAGAACCCTGGCACGATGTACCCGCCGAGATGCTGCCCCGTTGCGCTGACAAGATCAGCGGTAAGCGTTGTCCCTGCATCGACCACCAGACAGGGACCACGCACAATGTCCCAGGCAGCGATAATTGCTAGCCATCGATCGACACCCAGGGTATCAGGCGCGTCGTAGCCGCTAGTCACACCAGCGGCATTATTTTTCGAAACTGCAAATTCTGCTGTCACCCCAAAGCGGGTTTGCGCCCACAATTCCAGTTTTCGACCAATTGCGGAGCCTGCGACGTTGGCAACGCGTATCCGGCTCACATCAAAACACTGGGCGGACATCGTGAGCCATGTCGCCTCATCATGGGTGACAAACCCTCGCTCACGGACGCCTCCGTCGACCAGTACTCGCCATTTTATTCGACTGTTACCAGCGTCTATTTCGAGGATCACAACGCTTTCCGCAAACTAATTTCGCCGCCGCTATAAAAGCTGCGGGTGCCATCAATGTCCAGGCAAATCGCTCCGGTATCTGAAACTCCCCGAGCGACACCTTCCACCACTCTGCCGGGCGTCAACAAACGAACTGGTTCGCCGCCGAAAGCGTCAAGCTCTTCCCACGCTCGCCGGTAACCCCGAAAACGGGTCTCTGCGTACGTAGCAAGCAATGGCAGTAATTCCGCAAGCACCGCGCCAGCCAGCCCATTGCGAGTAACACCAGGAAAGCAATCCAAATCTGCCCAGGGCTGATCAATAGTTACATCCCGCGGCATAGCGACATTTATCCCGACACCCACCACGACCTGGCAAAGCCCACTGGGATCTCCCAGCATCTCCAATAAAACCCCGCCCACCTTGCGACCATTTAGCAGGATATCGTTGGGCCATTTCAGGCTAATCACTTCGACACCGAGTGACTGAACAGCCCGGGACACGGCCACACCCACGGCCAGACTCAGACCCTCCAGGGCCGCCACGCCACCCGAAAACTCCCAGGTCGCCGACAAGTAAAGATTACGACCAAAGGGGCTAACCCAGGTGCGCCCCAGACGACCACGACCCTGTGTCTGACGCTCCGCCATACACACGTAACTATGGACAAGTCCTTGTTCAATCTGTCTACGAGCGACAGTATTTGTAGAATCGACCTGCTCCAACAAAACCAGATCTCCCAACAACAACTTCGTATCCTCTGACAGCAGGCCAAGGATTCGCTGCCGAGACAGTAATTCCATACCACCAACCAGCCGATAGCCACGACCTCTGATTTTTTCTATCGGAACACCCCACTCCTGCAAACGCTGGAGCTGCTTCCAGACGGCACTGCGACTGACACCGAGCGCCTCGCCTATGTCAGCACCTGAAACCAGGCTACCACTACTTAAAAGCTCCAACGCGCCGCGCCACGTATCAGTCATGCCTGCTTCACCCAGCTGCAATATTACGGTAGACAAACACAAGACCCAGCACCATAGCCACAGCCGCGAACAGTCTTTTTAGTGGCTTTTCCGGTAAACGGTGGGCCATCAGCGCACCCAGGCGAGCAAAGGGCATGCTGGTAAGCACGATACCCAGCAAGGCCGGCACGAATACAAACCCAATAGCACCGTCCGGCAAGCCCTTGACACCCCAGCCACGGTACATATAGGTCAACGCACCAAATAGAGCAACAGGAAAACCCAAAGCCGCCGACGTGGCGATAGCGCGGGTGATAGTTACGTTACAGTACGTCAGATAGGGCACGCTTAGCGAACCCCCGCCGATACCGAAAATGCCGGACAAAACCCCAATCCCCACACCAGCACCGGCCCCACTCAAACGTCCGGGAGGTTCTCTGTGAGGTTTCGGAATATGCCCGACACCCATCTGTATGGCCACTAAAATCAAAAACGCGCCAAACAATATCTGTAGCGTAGAACCGGATAGCTCCGTGGCAAAAACGCTGCCCGCAACGACACCCACCGCAATCCCGGGCGCCATCAACAGCGCGACAGACCAGAGTACCGCTGCTTTCCGGTGGTGGGCATAGATCGCGGTCAGTGAGGTAACCATAATGGTTGCTAGCGACGTGCCGATGGCTAAATGCGTCATCACAGCGCCATCAAAATCGCTCAACGTAAAACTGTATATTAAAACAGGTACCACGACAGCACCGCCGCCGAGGCCAAAAAGACCGCCTACCAACCCGGCAACTGAACCCGCGAGCAAGTAAACGTATATAGAATCCATATAAAACCCATACAAACGCGCATTATGCAGCCTATACGCGCAAAGTACAGCAACGCGATCTATTGTTCAGCGACCCGCTTTGCATCCCACAACCTGTAGTACAACCTGTAGTGCACCCTCAGCTACTGAGCAGCTTAGCGCTAAGGCACAACGGCCGAAACCCATAGTTTTTAGACAAAAAACCCCCCAGCCACAGGGCTGGGGGGTTTTTACTTTGAAGCCTGGCGATGACCTACTCTCACATGGGGAAACCCCACACTACCATCGGCGATAACGCGTTTCACTTCTGAGTTCGGGATGGGATCAGGTGGTTCCACGTCTCTGTGGTCGCCAGGCAAACTG
>JBFJZC010000271.1:0-4105 GCA_041622295.1 Porticoccaceae bacterium | reverse complement strand
TTATCAGGTGACATCGGTCGCTCACCTCTTCTCACTGATTTGCCGAATGGGGTATTATCCCCGTTCGCCCAACAGACTGGAACCCCGCATGCCAAGCAACTACGCTCTCGCCCTACTGACCTCAGTGGTCATTTCGCTGGCAGGCTGTTCCTATTTCAAATATCCCGATGTTCATAAACTGACTATTCGCCAGGGCAACGTCATCAATCAACAAATGATTGATCAGTTACGGCCCGGCATGACCCGCTCGCAGGTACGCTACATATTGGGTACACCGCTCACCGCGGACACCTTCCACCAGAATCGTTGGGACTACTTCTACAGCCTGAAACGTCCCAGTAGAGAAGAATTGCGGGAGCGAGTCAGCATCTTTTTCGATGACGACAAACTCACCCATTTTACCGGTGACTACCGACCCAGCGCGATAACCGCTGCCATGGCGACTCAGGCAGCGGCGCAACCAACAGAAGCGCCGGAAACAGCCACTGACAAGCAGGGTGGTCGGGATGTCAGCCCCCAACCCGAAGCATTCCGCATAAAACCGTCGACAATAGAGTCGCCTACTGAAAAGCCATCCGCTAACTAGCGGCCCGCTGATAACGCCCCAAACTAAACACCACCCGCAAATTGGTAACAGCCCTTACAGCGCCGCTCAAACGTTATCGCGGAGCAGCTACCCGACCATGTGTATCATCGGGTAAGCAATCATTTAACAGGCGGATTCTCACTTTGTTGCGCACGAGCCTGCCTTACCTTTGCGGCGCGCTGTTTACGTACTTCTTTGGGATCAACCTGCAATGGGCGGTAAATCTCTACGCGATCCAGAGCCTGTAATTGATACTCGTCCGGCCCTGGCAACTCCTTGGTACCAAGAACCTGACTAAAAATACCCACCGGGGCATGTTCAATATCCGCGTCGGGAAAACTATCGGCAATACCTGACAACCGGACTGCCTGTTTTGCTGTCGTGCCCACTGGCACCTGCAACCTGATAATCTTCTGTTTATCGGGAAGTGCATAAGCCACCTCCACAGTAATCTTTTCCACGGCCTTTTCCACGGCGGCTTTCTCCACAGTAGCTTGACTCATTACGTGTAACTCATTGTATGTAACTCATTGGGTACAGCTAATTAGCTGTAAACCGTCAGGTGCTAGTCATGCGATCCCGCGTGTCGGCGGGACGCCCTGTCCTTTGTAAAAACTCGCCTACTCAACCCTCATCACACGCTACTCTCAAATCAGCATCAGGCCACATTCACGTCAAAATGATCCGGCACCAGGCCCAGCATTAAGAAAAATTAATCTGTCCCGCTCCGATTAAGGCCTGGCGGCCATCACGTTTGCGCGGGCCGTGGTGGCAGCAACCAGGTTATTGGCCACTCGGGTAAACAATTTACCGGCGGCCAGGTGCAGAATTCCTGACTTCAACTGAAACTCCAGGGTCAGGCTCACTTTGCAGGCATCGTCCCGCAAGGCCTCAAATCGCCATTCCCCGTGAAATTGCGTAAATGGCCCGCTCTCAAGGCTCATTTCAATACGCTCTGGCCGATGCAGCCGATTTCGGGTGGTAAAGCTGTGCCGAATTCCCGCCTTACCCAGTTGCAATCGCGCAATCACTTCATCCCCCGACCGGGAAATCACCTGCGCAGCTTCGCAGCCGTCCATGTATTGCGGGTAAGACTCAATGTCGTTAACCAGATCAAACATCATCTCCGCGGGGTGTAATACCAATGCGCTACGCGCTATAAGGGTCACAGCCGCCGCCCGCGGATGCCAGCCAGAACCGCCCCCAGGGCAGGTTCACGCAAAAGTGTCATACAGCCCAGTAACCAGCACAAGCGCGATCGCCACGGGGCATACATATCGCAACACCCAATACCATACCGACCAGGCGATAGAATCATCACCCTGTAATTCATCTCTCGCCACCTTCGGCGCGAGAATCCAACCGACAAACACCGCAATAAACAAACCCGTAAGCGGCAGCATAATTCGCGAAGTCAGGAAGTCAATCCCGCCAAAAAAAGTCATCCCAGCAAGCCTGTACTCCGCCCAGTCATTAAACGACAGTACTGTACCCAGGCCGAGCACCCACGCTATTGAAGCCAGCAACAGGTTCGCCGTAAAACGATTAAACCCTTTGGTCTCAATTAACCAGGCAACCCCCGGCTCGATCAGGGAAATCGCCGAACTCCACGCCGCAATGGTCACCAGAATAAAAAATAATGCGCCGATCAGGATGCCACCAGGCATCGCCCCAAAAGCGATGGGTAAGCTGATAAAGAGTAACTGGGGGCCCGCAGCAGGATCGATGCCACTGTGCGCGAACACAATTGGAAAGATCACCAGCCCGGCCATTAGCGCCACCAGCGTATCCAGAAAGCCGACGGCCAATATCGTTTTGCCGATGCTTGCCCCGTCTGGCATATAGGCGCCATAAGCCATGATAGAACCCATACCAAGACTCAGCGTAAAAAACGAATGCCCGAGAGCCTCTAGCACACCGCGTAAGGACAGCTCAGAATAGTTAAAACTAAACAGAAAGGCGAAGCCCTCTGCGAAATTACCCTGCCGATAACTAAACACCAGCAATATAGCTAATAATACAAACAGCAGCGGCATCAATATCCGCACGGCCACCCCTAGCCCACGGGTCACGCCAACCATCACTACCCCGATAGTCATCAGCATAAATATTGAGTGCCAATAAATCAGCCGGTTGCGATCCACTAGCAGCTCAGCAAATGTTTCCTGCGCGACCTGGGCGCTGATGCCCTGTAATGCCCCCGTAGCAATCGACGGAATGTAGGCCAGGGCCCAACCGGCAATAACAGAGTAATAGGACAAAATTAGCAATCCGGCAATCACCCCCAACCAGCCAATGCCGTTCCAGAAGCCGTGCAAACCAGCCGCGGCAGTCAGCTTGCGCATCGTATGGATCGGACTTGAACGGCCGTGACGACCAAGCATCACCTCCGCCACCATCACCGGGATACCGAGCAGTAAAATGCAGCCAAGATAGACCAGCACAAAAGCGCCACCGCCATTTTCACCAGCGATGTAGGGAAATTTCCAGATATTGCCAAGACCAACAGCGGACCCAGTCGCCGCCATGATAAAGGTCCAGCGACTGCGCCACGTCGGATAGCTTCTCGCCTGTGTCGTCACGATGCACTGCTCACACTGAGTTAACAGCGCCGATTGTACCCTCTCAAGTCGCCGCTCTAAAGTCGGCTGTTCAGTCCACGCGTTCCGCCGCCATCGCTGGCCAAGGTTAGGCATAAACGGACGCAACCCCGTATAATCCGCACCATGGCCAAGTCAGAAAAAAAGAAGTCAGGTTCCGGCACCATCGTGCTGAATAAGCGCGCACGGTTCGACTATCACATCAGTGAAAAATTCGAAGCCGGAATCGTGCTCCAGGGCTGGGAAGTGAAAAGCCTTCGCGAGGGCAAGGTACAACTGACCGACAGCTATGTCCTGTTGAAAGATGGCGAAGCCTGGCTGCTGGGCGCCAACATCCAACCACTGCCCACCGCCTCCACACACTTTATCGCCGACCCCATTCGCACCCGTAAACTTCTGCTCAACCAGCGCGAACTGGCCAAACTTGCCATCGGCGTGCAACAGAAAGGCTATACCTGTATATGCACCGCCATGTACTGGAAACAGCACCTGGTCAAAATTGAAGTCGGGCTCGCCAAGGGTAAGGCCGAGCATGACAAGCGCGACAGCGAAAAAGACCGCGACTGGCAACGGCAAAAGCAACGCATTCTGCGACACTCCGCTTAACCATAGGCCCACAACCGCCGATTCCACCACTGTGTTAGAATCCCTGCTGTCGGCTTTTAATCTGTACAGCCGACCCCATATAAGCGCAAAGGAAGTACGAAATTCAAAGGATAGAAAGAAGTACGGCTTTATCTGGGGGCGTTTTGGATTCGACGCCGGTTACAAAACCTGAGGTGCATGTCGAGATGGCGACCAATCTCGTAAATCCAAAGTCGCAAACCTATAGTTGCCAACGACGACAACTACGCACTCGCTGCCTAAGAAACAGTAGAGCGCCATCTGACTGGAGCCGTGCCTGTGCGTCCAGGTTTCA
>JBFJZC010000270.1:0-4134 GCA_041622295.1 Porticoccaceae bacterium | reverse complement strand
ATACGCATCATGGAATCGATGTTGGCATTTTCCTGTCGGCGCAGTTTTTCCTCGCGCGGCATTTCTTTTATTTTGGCCAGGGCCTCGGGGCTTAGTTGCGGTGGCCGGAGCATTATGTCCCGGCGCTGGGCTTGCCAGCCAGCTGGCAGACTTTTTGCCCACTGAGTATCGGTCTCCCAGTCATCGCGGACGTCAATTGACGATGGGGTGCGCTGGAACACGTACAGCTCCTTTGCGTTTGCGCCAAGACCGGGCACCGCCTGCACTGCGGTTGCGCCGGTACCGATAATGCCGACCCGTTTGTCTTTAAGGTTGGAGAGGTCGTCGCCGGTGTATGCGTAATCCCACCGTGAGGTGTGGAAAGAATGGCCTTTAAAAGATTCCATTCCCTTGATTTTGGTGAGCTTGGGCTTGGACAAAATACCGTTGGCGCAGATGACAAAGCGCGCTTTCATGTGGTCGCCACGGTTGGTTTTGATGTGCCATAGCTGTTCTTCTTTGTTCCACACCGTTGCCGTGACTGTGGTCTGGAAAACCGCTAAATCGTAGAGGTCGTATTTTTTTGCAATGGCCCGACAATGTTGAAAAATTTCGTCACCCCGAGCGTAACGGTGTTTGGGTACATACTTCATTTCGTCCAGAAGTGGCAGGTAATCGTAGGATGGCACATCGCAGGCGATGCCTGGGTAGCGATTCCAGTACCAGGTGCCGCCAACGTCGGCGCCGCGCTCGACAATCCGGATGCTGTCCACGCCAATTTCACGCAGCCGCGCTGAGGTCAGCAGGGCGGAAAAGCCGCCGCCGATAAACAGGCATTCGACAGTGTCATTTAGCGGCTCACGGGCGATAATTTCGCCGCCGTAGGGGTCCTCGTCATATTTGGCAAGCGCACCTTGAAGCTCGGTGTCGTATTGCTTACTACCCTCCGGTCGATAGTTGATGCGGATCTCCCGTTCTTCCGCGAACCGCTTTTTAATCGCTTCATAGTACGCCTGGGGGTGGATCTCTTCCGACAGTGGGTCCATCACGCCAAACTGGGGCGAATCCAGCCGTATCGCACCGTGCATGACGATATCTTCTGCTGAGTTGTCACTCATTGTGTTATCTCCTTGAATACGTTTGATTAACTCTTCGATTTCACCGTCGGCACGCTTTTCGGTAAAGCGAGTCGGTCGTCTACCATATTTGTGACAGGCAAACTCGCTAGCTCAACTTGATATGCGTACGTAGTGTTAAAATCGCGACCGTGATAGTTTACCGGTGGGTAAGATATTGTCAAAACAAAGGTTAAGACCAGGGTTGGGGTCTAGCGCCGCGTTTGAACCGGCCCGGCTCTGCTGTAAAAAGATTCGACAACAGCGTTAAAAAAGACCTGTACTACGGTATGGTATCTGCCAGCAGGTCATTGCGATCTGTTGCGGTTTTTGTTTCTCGACCGTTCGGTGATGGGCTATCTCCGCAGGCGCCATCCATGGGGGTATTCCATGGACGGCTTCATAACCGTACCGCTTCAAGGTGTACCAGTCTGCGGCCATTTGCCGAAAAAGAATTGATTTGCTTAGAGTAACCTATGCAACGCTATAAAATTGTTCATCGCACTTACTACAATTACTCGGGAGAAGTGGTGCTCGGGCCGCACAATTTACTTCTGCGTCCGCGGGAAGATCACGAACTACGCATCGAGTCTTTTTTACTGAATATCACCCCACCGGCAACGCTGCTCTGGCATCGAGATGTGGAGGGCAATTCGGTCGCGATAGCAAGCTTTACCTTACCCACCAGCCAACTGCTGATTGAGAGTGAAATTATAATTCAGCAATTTAATGAAGATCCCCTCGACTTTCTGGTGGCGGATTATGCAATAAATTATCCTTTCAGCTACGAACCAGATGACTACGTATTATTGTTCCCGTATATGGCATTTCCCGAGCAGGCAACCATCGATGTGCTAAATAAATGGCAGGCCAATTTTTGGCGACCCGGTGAAAAAATTCAGAGTTACACGCTATTACAAAGACTGACCACGTACATTTATGAGTCCCTGTCATATCGAGTTAGAGAGGAGCCCGGCGTCCAGAGCGCCACGCAAACCTTGTCCTGTGGTACTGGGTCGTGCCGCGATTTTGCGCTGCTTTTTATGGAAGCGGCGCGTTGCCTGGGTTTGGCTTCACGCTTTGTCAGTGGCTATCTCTACGCACCATTGATGTCAGATCAGGCGGGCGCGACCCATGCCTGGGCCGAAGTCTACCTGCCCGGTGCTGGCTGGAAAGGGTTCGATCCGACCATTGGCAAAATCGTCGGCACTGACCATATCGCCGTTGCTGTCACCAGATCGCCCCAGCTGGTGCCACCCATAGAGGGCACCTTCAGCGGTGGGCAGGGCTCAAGTCTTGATGTCGGCGTGTGGGTCAGTCAGTGTTAACTGGTGAGCTGACAGAACTTTAAATTGGCGTCGCCCAATGTTCGTAAAGTCCATTATTTCTGATATGTTTGGTATTTCTGACATTATAAATATTTTTTTTCCACCAAAGACCCGGCCAGGAGAAATGCATGTCTAATAATATCTCTACCCTGCAGGAAAAGATCAGGCGCTGGACCCTGTTGCTGGGGGTTCTCCAGATTACCATTGGCTGTGCAGTGGGATTTATTCCGCCAACAGTCGTCGAGTGGTACCGCGGCATCGTCATGGCCCACATCGAATTAACCATCAACGGCATACTGATGGTTGTACTCGGCTTGCTGGTCTACGAGCTCGGGCTGAATCGGGTCGCCCTGAAAGTCTGGTTCGTGACCGTGCAGATTGGCACCTGGGCGAACGGGGCGGCGGGCGTTGCGGGTGCTTTTATCGGCTCATCATCTCGGCTTATGCCGACGCTCAACGAAAAATTTCCGCCACCTCATGGCGTCGATAGCGCGCTGGTTACAGGCCTGCTACAGCTATGTGCAGTGACCATCATGGTAGCTTTATTACTGACTATTTTTGGCTTGCTGCGCCGCCGGACTTCGGCTGCAGTGGCAAGTACCTAGTCAGCACACGTTCACTGTCATGAAAATCCCTGCGGATACTACGGATACTACGGATACTACGGATACTACGGATACTACGGATACTACGGATACTACGGATACTACGGATACTACGGATACTGCGGAGGCAGAACTTTGACCGCCACCAATGTGTCTGTATTACCTGAACGATTACCTGAACGATTACCTGCGCATTTGCCTGCGCAGCCAGGGCGGGAGCAATCGAGTGGTGAAGAGCTGGCGAACAGCATTAGTCACGGTGCCGGGCTGATAGCGGCATTTGTCGGTACGCCCTTTCTTGTGATTAACGCAGTACGCAGTGGCAGCGCTGGTTATGTGGTCGGCATCAGCGTGTTTTGTGCGAGCATCCTGTTTCTTTATCTGTCTTCTACGCTCTACCACGCCTGGGTTGCGGGCAAAGCTAAACGTGTTTTCCGGATTATTGAGCATTGTGCGATCTTTGTGCTCATTGCTGGCACCTACACTCCCCTCGCTCTGGGGGTGCTGCGCGGGCCCTGGGGTTGGGCTCTTCTGGGCGCGGTTTGGAGCCTTGCCATTGCTGGGGTGACGCTAAAGGCTTTCCATCAGGCCACCCGACCAGTGCTGTTCACTAGTTTGTATTTGTTGATGGGGTGGCTTGTGGTGATGGTGGTTGAACCGCTGCTCGCAAGAATGCCAGCGGCAGGTTTGCTCTTGTTGCTGGCTGGTGGCCTGTCCTACACAGTGGGGGTAATTTTTTTCGCCACCGACTATCGACTTAAGTACGGCCATTTTATCTGGCACCTGTTTGTCGTCGTCGGTACGGTATGCCACTACTTTGCGATACTGGGCTACGGGATCTAGCCTGTCTATGAGAGCTTATCCATGAGATAGCCGAGTAGACGCTCAGTCTCGTCTGGGTGCCTGACAAAGGCAGCGCCGGAGAGGCGTGGGGGTCGGGCTAGAACTTATAGAGGAAGCCTGATACAGCGGGAAATCGTGGTGCCCAGGGGCGGAATCGAACCACCGACACGAGGATTTTCAATCCTCTGCTCTACCGACTGAGCTACCTGGGCTTTTTCGCTAGCGCGGAAAGGCGCGTATTAAACCGTTTCGTATGGATGCCGT
>JBFJZC010000269.1:0-4165 GCA_041622295.1 Porticoccaceae bacterium | reverse complement strand
GATTTTGGCATTCCTAATTCATGAATGCCAACATGGGAAAGAATCAGATTGGTGGAAATCGGCGCCGTTTGATAAAGCCGGCATTCGCGAAACTTGCGCTCGATGTCGTATTCCTGGGTAAACCCAAAACCGCCATGGGTCTGCAAACAGGTATCCGCCGCGTGCCAGGCTGCCTCTGAAGCAAACATCTTGCTCATGTTGGCTTCTGATCCGCAGGGCTTACCTTCGTCAAACAAACGCGCCGCGTGATAGACCATCAGCGTGGCCGCCTGCAGCTCGACGTAGGACCGCGCGATGGGAAACTGAATGCCCTGATTTTGTCCAATCGGTCGGCCAAACACCTCGCGCTCACAGGCGTAGGCGGTGGCGCGTTCGACAAAAAACCGGGTGTCACCGATGCACTCAGAGGCAATCAAAATACGCTCGGCGTTCATGCCATCAAGAATATATTTAAAGCCTTTGCCCTCTTCACCCAGACGATTGGCCGCCGGCACCCGTAAATTATCGAAAAACAGTTCTGTGGTGGAGTGATTGATCATGGCCTTGATCGGATTAATGGTTAGCCCATTGCCCACCGCGTCGCGCATATCCACTAAAAAGACCGACATACCATCGGAGGGTTTCTTGCATTCCTCCCGGGGCGTGGTGCGCACCAGCAAAATCATCAAATCGGAGTGCTCGGTGCGGGAAATAAACACTTTCTGGCCGTTGATGACGTAGTCGTCACCATCCCGCACAGCACGGGTACGAATGCGCGTGGTATCGGTGCCACTGGTGGGTTCGGTGACACCAAAGGCCTGCAAGCGCAAAGAGCCATCGGCGATACCGGGCAAATATTTGTTTTTCTGCTCATCGCTGCCGTGACGTAGCAAGGTGCCCATGGTGTACATCTGCGCGTGGCACGCCCCGGCGTTGCTGCCACTGCGATGAATTTCTTCGAGTATCACACAGCCCGCTTCAATGGGTAGCCCGGCGCCGCCGTATTGTTCCGGAATTAACACCGACAGAAAGCCCGCGTCGGTGAGGGCCTGTACAAATTCAGTGGGATAGGTGGAGGTATCGTCCAGGGCGCGCCAGTATTCACCGGGGAACTGGCTGCACAGTTTAGCGACAGCTTCGCGAATTTCGGGGTAGTTTGAGGTTATGCTCATGATGATCCTGTTGAGTTGTCCCGCTGTATACAGGCGTTATTCTCACACACCGTATACGCAAATTAATTAGAGGCCGCTGGCGGTGCGAACAGCATGGGCAGTCGCCTCGGCACCGTAGCATCAGGAAATGGACGGGGATTCTATAATGAATTGAAAAATGAGTAAATCTGCCGACGCACGGCCAGGGCTCAAACCGGCTGGCTTTCGAATATCACCCAACTGGCAGAGTTCATCCAACAGCTGTGATATGTGGCGCGTCGGCACAGCGGTCTACAGGAAGCCGTTCATCCACGCAAACAATAAACTCACACCGCCGAGGATGCTAACCACCACCCACAGCACCAGCAGCAGCAACCAGGGCCGGTAGGGTTTACGCTCAACCTGATGAATAGGCGACGCCAGATACTGCTCAACCCGCGCCATGTCCTCTTCGGATAACCTGTTATTTTTTTCCACCACTAATCAACCTCCAGACCAACAACAAATCTATCTTCATCCATCGTCATTAACGAGGCTGCGCCAGCTCTGATCGTCGTCGCCAGGGTCTGGATACGGGGCAACATACGGTCAAAATAGAAACGGGTAGTTTCCAGCTTGGCGGTGTAGAAATCCTTCTCAGCACTACCCCCGGCCAGCTTTGCCTCAGCCACGGTCGCTGCACGTAACCACAGATAAGCCAGCGTCACGTAACCTGCATACATAAGATAATCGAAGGATGCTGCACCGATTTCCTCTGGATCTTTCAGTGCTTTCTGACCAATCTCACCTGTCAATTGCTCCCACTCAGCGACCGCAGCGCTGAGGGCGCCGACTCGCTCCGCTTTAATAGCACTATCATTTGCGGCTGCACACCAGTCTTTAATTTCGCTGGTAAAACGTCCCAACGACTTACCCTCCGATGCCAGCACCTTGCGACCCAGCAGATCGAGGGCCTGAATACCGTTGGTGCCTTCGTAAATCATCGCAATACGAGCATCGCGAACGTTCTGTTCCATGCCCCACTCGCTGATGTAGCCATGCCCGCCGAACACCTGGACACCGTGATTGGCGCACTCAAAACCGGTCTCGGTAATAAAACCCTTGGCAATGGGTGTCAACAAAGCCAGCAGATCCTCAGCACGGTTCCGCTCCGCTTCATCTTCCGTAAGCCGGGTGATATCCAGAAAAGACGACAAGTAGTGGATCAGCAAACGGTTGCCCTCGGTCAGGGCTTTAATCGTCAACAACATGCGCCGCACGTCCGGGTGGACAATAATCGGGTCCGCTGGACCATCGGGGTTTTTCGGGCCGCTGAGTGAGCGCATTTGCAAGCGCTCGCGCGCATATTTGGTGGCGCCCTGTAGCGCGCGCTCGCCGTGCGCAATACCCTGAATGGCCGTACCAATGCGCGCAGTATTCATAAAAGTGAACATGCAGTTGAGGCCACGATTGACCTCACCCAGCAAAAACCCGGTGGCACCATCAAAGTTAATGACGCAGGTGGCGTTGCCATGGATACCCATCTTATGTTCGATAGAGCCGCAGCTGACGCCATTGGGCTGCAATTTACCGTCGGCATCCGGCAGGTATTTCGGCACCAGAAACAACGTGATGCCTTTGGTGCCGGGCGGTGAATCGGACAGGCGGGCAATCACAATATGGATAATGTTCTCGGCCATATCGTGGTCGCCGGAGGAGATGAATATCTTGCTGCCGGTAATTTCATAACCGCCATCGGCTCTGACCTCAGCCCGGGTACGCAACATACCCAGGTCGGTGCCACAGTGGGCTTCCGTGAGGCACATGGTGCCAGTCCAGTCACCCGCCACCATTTTGGGAATATAGCCATCAATAAGTTCCTGCTCACCGTGGGCGAGAATTGTCGCCCGCGCGCCTTTGGCCAGAAAGGGGTACATACTCCACGCCCAGTTGGCGCTGCCAGCAAATTCATTAAGGATGCTTTCCATGGACGGCGGCAAACCCTGTCCACCGTGTTCAACCGGGCTAGTCAGCGACGGCCAGCCACTTTCAGCGTACTTTTTATAGGCAGCCACAAACCCCGTAGGCGTGGTGACACCGTCTTCTGCCCAGGTACAGCCTTCCTGATCGCCCGATCGACTCAGGGGCGCCAGCTCTTCTTCACAGAAGGTCGCCATCGCATCCACAACGGCCGCTACCAAATCGGGCGTCACCTCTTCACAACCGGGCAACGATTGCCACAACGCAGGAAAATCAAAGACGTCATTTCTAACAAATTGAATATCTCTTACCGGGGCTTTCCAGTCAGTCATTTTTCATCTCTTTGGTCAGTTACGAATTAGCCGTTGGACGCCTATGTTCGCATTACGTGTTCCGCTTACCTGTTTCGTCCCTGAGCAAGCGGAGTGTATGCCCCCACCGCCAGATTTAACAGCATTGAGCGCCCACCGCAGGCCAGGGCGACGCGCTATTGACCGGTATTGACCAACTAAACGGGCAACCGATCACCCGCACTTATCAGCGGCGTAATGTCGATACACCGCGCAAGCAGGTCTTCCTCCAGATCAGCGGCAAAGGGCAAGTCGCCAAGCAAGGGGCTATGCAGACGTTCCTGCAACGTGGCGACCATGGCGTCGTGACAGACATCCCGCCCCCCCGTCCGGTTGGCCACCCACCCGGCCAGCACCAGACCATCATTACGAATGGCTTCGGCGGTGAGCAACGCGTGATTCAGGCAACCCAGCTTGATGTCCACGACCAGAATAATCGGGATGTTCAGGGCAATCGAGATATCAGCAAAGGTTTCATCATCATTGAGCGGCACCCGCCAACCGCCGGCGCCCTCTATTAGTGTCAGGCCTGCATTGAGTCGCAGCACCGTTTGGCACTGTGCGGCGAGCGCCTTCGCACCGAGCTGTATACCGACCTGGGCAGCAGCGAAATGTGGCGCAATCGGCGGTGCCAGCGCCACCGGGTTGATCTGCTCATAGCTTAACGTCAGGGTACTCGCCCGCTGCAGTCGCAGCGCGTCATCATTGCGCAAACCGACCGCGGTC